>NZ_JAMXRY010000023.1:0-81101 GCF_024124525.1 Halomonas sp. OfavH-34-E
CGTCGACCTCGCGCACCCGCACCAGATCGGCGCGCAGCCCCTGAGCGATACGCCCGCGATCGTCCAGGCCCACGGCCTCGGCCGGCCTACGCGAGGCCGTGGCCACCGCGCGGGGCAGGTCGTAGCCGTCCTCCATGGCGGCGATACGAAATACCGCATCGAGCAGCGCCGCCGGGTAGTAGTCGGAGGACAGGATGTCGAGCACGCCCAGGCGCACCAGCTCGGCCGCGGCGATATTGCCGGAGTGGGAGCCGCCGCGGACCACGTTGGGGGCGCCCATCATCACCGCCATGCCGTGACGATGGGAGGCCTCGGCGGCCTCCCGGGTGGTGGGGAACTCCGCTACCCGGGTGCCGTACTCGAGGCTTTCCGCCACGTGGGCGACGGTGGCGTCGTCATGGCTGGCCAGGGCCAGGCCGCGCTCGCTGCACAGCTCGGCGATGGCGCGACGGTGGGCGCTGGAATAGGCGGCGCTGTTGGCCAGCTGCTTCTCGATAAAGGCCTCGAGGCTGGCATCGTCCAGGCCGTACTTGCCCTGGTAGTAGACCCGGTAGGCGTCAAGGCTGGCGAACTGGCGCTGGCCCGGCGAGTGATCCATCAGCGACACCAGCCCCAGCAGCGGCGAGTCCATGAAGCTCTTGAAACGCGCCAGAGTATCCGGGTGGCACACCTCGCAGCGCAGGTGCAGACGGTGGTCGACCCGGGCCATGCCGTTGTCGTTGATCGCAGCCAGCGAGGAGACCATCTCGTCGAGGGCCCCGTGGCGCATGCTCTGCTCGTCGACGTCACCGATCGACACTGCGTCGAACACCGTGGTGATGCCGCTGGCGGCCATCTGGGCGTCGTGGGCCAGCGCCGCCTGGCGGCCCGGCCAGGACACCTTGGGCCTTGGCTGGAAGTACTTTTCCATATTGTCGGTGTGCAGCTCGATCATGCCGGGCATCAGGATATCGCCCTGGCAGTCGGTCACCCCCGGGAGCGACACCGGGCCACGTTCCAGCGCCTTGATCACGCCGTCCTTGATCACCAGGCTGCCGTGCACCACCTCGTCGTCGAGCACCAGCCTGGCGTTGGTCAGAATCTGATCCTGGTTCATGAAAGGGACTCCCCGGAGTCGGTCTGACGAAATGAGGTATGGTCTGACGCGGTGCGGTCAGCGTCGGTGCCACCAAGCAGCATATGCCCTTCCAGCTCAAGCAGGCGATCGGCGACCCGCTCGCGCACCTCCTCGTCGTGGAAGATGCCGAGCATGGCGGTGCCACGGGCCTTGGCCTCCTCGATCAACTGCACCACCACCTCGCGGTTGGCGGCGTCCAGCGACGCCGTGGGCTCGTCGAGCAGCAACAGCGGGTGTTCGGCGATAAAGCCACGGGCGATATTGACCCGCTGCTGCTCACCGCCGGAGAAGGTGCCTGGCGCCAGCTCCCACAGCCGCTCGGGCAGGTTGAGCCGCGCCAGCAGGGCCTCGGCACGGGCGCGGGCCTCGGACACGTCACAGCCCCGGGCCAGCAGCGGCTCCATCACCACCTCCCGGGCCGAGACCCGGGGCACCACCCGCAGAAACTGGCTGACGTAACCGATCACGTCGCGCCGCAGCAGGTGCCAGGCATGGGCCGGCAGCGCCGACAGCTCCAGCTCGCCATCTTCGAAGTGCAGCGTCAGCTGCCCGCCGCTGACCCGGTAATTGCCGTTGACCATCTTCAACAGGGTGCTCTTGCCGATGCCGCTGCGCCCGGCCAGCACCAGGCACTCGCCCGGCGACAGGGACAGATCGAGACCGCGCATCACCGGCAGCGCCTGGCCGCCCTGGGCGTGCAGCACGAAGGTCTTGTCGAGCCGCCGGGCGGTAAGAAAGGGGGACGTCATCTTGGACTCCTGAGCAAGCGAATTCATGGCGTCAGCACCGAGGACACCAGCAGCTGGGTGTAGGGATGCTGTGGATCGTCGAGGATCTGATCGGTCAGCCCGGCCTCCACCACCCTGCCCCGGCGCATCACCATCAGGCGGTGGGCCAGCAGCCTGGCCACCGCCAGGTCGTGGGTGACCAGGATCACCGACAGGCCGAGCTCCCGGGTCAGGGTGCGCAGCATGTCCAGAAGCCGCGCCTGGACCGAGACGTCGAGGCCGCCGGTGGGCTCGTCCATGAACACCAGCCTCGGCTGGGTCACCAGGGTGCGGGCGATCTGCAGGCGCTGCTGCATGCCACCGGAAAAGGTCTGGGGCGCGTCGTCGATGCGCGCGGGGTCGAGCTCGACCCGGCCCATCCAGTCCTGTCCGGCGGCGCGCAGTTCGCCATAGTGACGCTGGCCCAGCGCCATCAGTCGTTCACCGACGTTGGCCCCGGCGGAGACGCCCAGGCGCAGGCCGTCCCGGGGGTTCTGATGGACCAGGCCCCACTCCATGCGCAGCAGGGCGCGGCGGCGTGCCTCGCTGATGGCGTAGAGGTCGAGCGCCTCGTCCTTGCCGGGGGAGCCGCCGACCGAGCCGGCTTCCCCGGCGTGATAGACCACCTGACCGCGATCCGGCGCCTCGAGCCCGGAGAGCACCCGCAACAGGGTCGACTTGCCCGAGCCGGACTCGCCGACGATGCCCAGCACCTCGCCCTGGTGCAGGGTGAAATCGATCTCCTCGCAGCCCTTGCCGGGGCCGTACAGGCGCTGGATGGCGCGGGCCTCGAGCAGGGCGGGACGTTCAAGCTGTGGGCGCTTCATGCCTTCTCCTCGCTGCGGGAGTTGCAGTAGTCGGTATCCGAGCACACGAACATGCGTGCGCCCTGATCATCGATGATGACCTCGTCCAGGTAGCTGTCGGTGGCCCCGCAGATGGCGCAGGGCTCGTCCCAGGCCTGGATCTCGAAGGGGTGGTCCTCGAAGTCGAGGCTCTCCACCCGGGTGTGTGGCGGAATCGCGTAGAGGCGCTTCTCGCGGCCGGCGCCGAACAGCATCAGCGCCTCGCTCATGTGCAGCTTGGGGTTGTCGAACTTGGGAATCGGCGAGGGGTCCATCACGTAGCGTCCGTCGACCTTCACCGGGTAGGCGTAGGTAGTGGCGATATGGCCGTGGTGGGCGATGTCCTCGTAGAGCTTGACGTGCATCACCCCGTACTCCTCGAGGGCGTGCATGACCCGGGTCTCCTCCTCGCTGGGCTCGATAAAGCGCAGCGGCTCGGGGATCGGCACCTGGAAGATCAGGATCTGGTCGGCGCGCAGGGTCTTCTCGGGAATCCGGTGACGGGTCTGGATCACGCTGGCCTCTGCCGTGGCGGTGGTGGTCTCGACCCCGGCGACGCGCTCGAAGAAGGCGCGGATGCTGACCGCGTTGGTGGTGTCGTCGGCGCCCTGGTCGATCACCTTGAGGGTGTCGTCGGCGCCCAGCACGCTGGCGGTCAGCTGCATGCCACCGGTGCCCCAGCCGTAGGGCATCGGCATCTCGCGCCCGCCGAAGGGCACCTGGTAGCCGGGGATCGCCACCGCCTTGAGCAGGGCGCGACGGATCATGCGCTTGGTCTGCTCGTCCAGGTAGGCGAAGTTGTAGCCGCTGTCGATGGCGGTGTTCATCGGACGTTCTCCTGGACGTTCTTGGCCTGGGCGTTCGCGGTCTGGGCTTTTTCGGGATCGGCCTTGTCGCCATCGCCTGGTGCAGGACGTGCGCTGGCGGCTTGGGTGTCGGACACGGCCTCGGCCGTGGCGGCGGTACGCTCGGCGTGCTCACGACGCAGGCGGCGAATCAGCTCAAGCTCCGACTGGAAGTCGACGTAGTGCGGCAGCTTCAGGTGCGAGACGAAGCCCGAGGCCTCGACGCTGTCGGCGTGGGCCAGCACGAACTCGGCCTGCTGGGCCGGGCTCTGGATCGGCTCGCCAAGCTCATCGGCGCGCAGGGCGCGGTCGACCAGCGCCATGGCCATGGTCTTGCGCTCGTTGCGGCCGAAGGCCAGGCCGTAGCCCCGGGTGAACTGGGGGGCGGTGTCACCGCTGCCGGCGAACTGGTTGATCATCTGGCACTCGCTCATGGCGATCTCGCCGACGCACACCGGTCCGTCGAAGCCCTCGACCTCGATCTCGACCTCCACCGCACCCTGGCGGATCTCGCCGGCGAAGGGGTGGTTGCGCCCGTAGCCCCGCTGGGTCGAATAGCCCAGCGCCAGCAGGTAGCCCTCGTCGCCACGCGCCAGCATCTGCAGCCGGGTGGCGCGATCCACCGGAAAGTCGGGGGGATCGCGGGTGATGTCGTAGGGCTCGCTGCCATCGTCCTCTTCCCGCTCGATCAGGCCTTCATGGTTGAGACAGTCGAGGATCTGGGGGCAGGCCTCGAGACCTTCCTCGGCACGCGGCGGCGCCGGTGTGGCGTTCTCGACCTCCTCGCCGGCCAGCAGCATGAAGTCGAGCAGCCGGTGGGTGTAGTCGTAGGTCGGGCCCAGCACCTGGCCGCCGGGCACGTCCTTGAAGGTGGCGCTGATGCGACGCTCTATGCACATGGCGCCGGTATCCACCGGCAGGGTCTCGGCCAGCCTCGGCAAGGTGGTGCGATAGGCGCGCAGCAGAAACACCGCCTCGACGGTGTCGCCGCTGGCCTGCTTGAGCGCCAGGGCGGCGAGCTCGGGATCGTACAGCGAGGCCTCGGCCATCACCCTGTCCACCGCCAGCCCCAGCTGTTGCTGGACCTGGGACACCTCGAGTTCGCGCTGGTCGCGCTCTCCACGACGACGATCGGCCATCCAGCGATGGGCATTGGCGATGGCCTTCTCGCCTCCTTTCACGGCGACATACATCAGGCGGTCTCCTCTTGATGTTCGGCGTCGTCTGTTTCCGCCAATCCAGCTCCGGACAAGCCAGCTCCCGACAGACGGGTGCTGCGGGCGATGGCAGTGAGTCGCGTCCCGCTGCTGATAAAGGCGTCCAGCCCCCGGGGGAAGTGGGCACGATTGGCGGCGAGCACACGCATCAACGGCAGCACGCGCTCGGCGTTACCCAGCGCAAGGCCGCGCTGACCGGGTACCCCGGGACCGGATAACCACCAGTCCTCGCCCTGCGCAAGTGCCTCGACCGTCACGATCAGCGTGGTGCTGCGATCGGGCCAGGCGTCCGAGCCCAGCGCGAAGCCGTCCTCCCGGGACAGGGTGTCGGGGGTCACCAGGGCGAAGTCGGCCTGGGCCGGGTCGTCGGTCAGTCGCGCCCCGGTGTGGAAGGCCAGGGCGGCGGCAAGGTTGGCGCCAGCCAGCTCCTGGTCCACCCACACCCGGGTATCGAGGTCGCACAGTGCCAGCAGCGCGCCCCAGGCGGCGGGCGAGATCGCCGCGCCGGCCGGCAGCTCCGGCAAGACAAGCTCGGTCAGAGTGCCGGGCTCGGACATGGCGCTGAGCAGCTGACGAAACAGCCGCTGGCTGTCGTGAACGGGATCGACGAGTCCCGGCCAGTCGTGGGGCCGGACGGCCTCGGAGGTCTGCTGGGTCATGTTCATTCGCCCCTTACCATGGTGAAGAAGTCGACGCGGGTGGCGGCGGCGGTCTGCGAGGCCTGGTTGCGCTGCTCATCGAGTGCCTGCTCGAGCGGTGCCATCAGTTCGCTGTCGATACGCCTGGCCCAGTGGTCGTGGTGAGCGCAGGCGTCGACCAGGGCGATCAGCTCGGCGTGGGCCTTGTCGCGACCACGCACCCAGCCATGGCCAAGGGTGCCGTCATCGAGGGCGACGCTGGCCCGGGTCAGGGTCATCTCGCCCAGGTTGAAGGCCGATCCACTGCCGCCCATGCGGCCACGGACCATCGCCATGCCGGTCTCGGGGCCACGCACGCAGCGGTGGCTCGCCTGGATGCCCAGGGACTGCCAGCCTTGCGCAAGACGGTCGAAAGGAGTCAACGCGAGCAGGCGATGACGTTGCGTCGGGGTCATGGTCGGTGTCATGAGAAGCCCTCGTCGTCGTGGGACTGCGGACGCTCGTCCGCGGGAAAGTCGAAGTGATAGGCCAGCCGATCGGCCCGTGCCCGACTGACGGAGATCTCCACCAGACGACCATCGGCGTCGACGTTGTCACTGGTCAGCACCACCAGCGGCGCCAGGCGGGCGCACTGCAGCATGCGGCTGTCGTCGGCGTCGGCCTGGACCGCTTCCAGGCGCACCCGGGAGCGCCTCAGGCGCAGCCCGTAGTGCTGGTCCAGCAGCGCCCGGGTCGAACCACCGCGATAGCGATCTAGCCAGCCCGGCACCCGTTCGGGGTCGAACCAGTGGCGCAGCCGCAACAGCGGGGCCCGGTCGACATGGCGCATGGTGTCGACACACAGAAGGCTCTCGCCCGGCCCACGCGCAAAGCGCTGGGCGATGGCCTCCGGCGGCACCGCCAGGCCCTGGGTCAGGCAGCAGGTCTCGGTGGCCAGGCCCAGTTCCGCCAGGTTGTGGGTGACCTTGCTGGCGGCGTTGACCGCATAGTCCAGGCGGCGGTCCACCACCTGGGTGCCACGGCCCTGGTGACGGGTCACCATGCCGGCGGCCACCAGTTCGTCCAGCGCCCGGCGTACGGTGTGGCGGTTGACGCCGAAGCGCCTGGACAGCGCCGCTTCGCTGGGCAGCAGATCGCCGGGAGAGTACTGCGCCCGGACTTCGCGCGAGAGGACATCGGCCAACTGGCGATAGCGCGGCGGGCTGCCTGCCTCGGTCACTTGTCTAGACATCTTCGCTCCAAAAAAGAAGGTATCGGGTGGTGGCCGAAGCCACCGGCAGACCAGCCGTTCTGGTCTGCTTACTCGGCTCTGCTGTGTCAGCCTAGATGAAGCGCTTGCGTACGAACTGCGAGGCCATGTCCAGCGCCGTCACGGCGATGATGATCACCAGCATGATGGTGGCCGTCTCGGCGTACTGGAATCCGCGCATGGTCTCCCACAGCGCCACCCCGATACCGCCGCCACCGACCATGCCGAGCACCGTGGCCGAGCGGATGTTGGACTCGAAGCGATACAGGCTCACCGAGATCCACAGCGGCAGCACCTGGGGAATCAGACCGAACACGATCTCCTCGATGCGCCCTGCTCCGGTGACCCGAATGCCTTCCATGGGCCCGGCCTCGGCGGCTTCCACCGCTTCGGAAAACAGCTTGGCCAGCACCCCGGTGGTGTGGATGAACAGCGCCAGGGTTCCGGCGAAAGGCCCAAGCCCCACCGCCACCACGAACAGCATGGCGAATACCAGCTCGTTGATGGCACGGGTGGCGTCCATCAGTCGGCGCACCGGCTGGTAGACCCACCAGGGCACCAGATTCTCGGAGCACAGAAGGCTCGCAGGAATGGCGACCAGGATGGCCAGCAGGGTGCCCCAGATGGCGATCTGGATGGTCACCAGCATCTGCTCGATGTAGTGGCCGAGGTTGCCGAAGGCCGGGGGAAAGAAGTCGCCGGCCAGGGTCGCCATATTGTCGGCGTTGGTCACCAGCAGGCTCGGGCGCATCTCGACGCCCTGCCAGGACCAGGCCAGCACCGCCAGGCCGACGCCCCACAGCGCCAGGGTGGTCCAGCTACGCTTGGGCGGCAGGCTGATGCCGGAAAGTTGTGTCTGGGTGGTCATGCGTTTTCCTGGGGGAACTTGAGAAAGCGGTGACAGCGTGAGCGGTCCAGGCCGCGCCGGGCCTTCGTCCCGGCGCGGCCTGGCGTCACATCAGCCGGCGTTGGTGGCGGCATCCTCGGGCATCGCCTCGGCGGCCTGCACTTCCTTCATGCGCGCGTCGAGATCGTCGAGCTGGCTGTCGATCTCGGCCAGTCGGGCCTCGCGATCGCCTTCGTCCAGGCTTTCGTCCTTTGCCACCTCGGAGCGCTCCTTGAACAGCGCCAGCTGACGGATCGGCAACAGCTGGTCGTTGTCGGAGGCATCGAAGCCAGACCACTGCAGCGGCTCGAGAATCTGCTGCTCTTCGGCGTCATCGCCGTAGTTCAGGAAGAACTCACGCAGCTTTTCCTTGGTGGCGTCGTCCAGGTCGCCGCGCCACACCAGCGGGTCGGACGGGATCAGCGGCGACTTCCAGATCACCCGCAGCTGCTCGGCCTTGTCCGGCGCGGTCACTTCCAGACGCTCCATGCCTTCGGTATTGAAGGTGGCCACGTCGACCTGCTGATTGGCCACCGCCAGGGCGTTGGTCTCGTGGCTGGAGTTCAGGGTGCGCTTGAAGGCTGACGAGGCGTCGACACCGTTCTTGGCGAAGACGTAGTAGCCCGGCACCAGATAGCCGGAGGTGGAGTTGGGATCGCCGTTGCCGAACACCAGCTCGGAGGCGTTGGCCAGGACGTCATCGACGCTTTCGATGTCGCTGTCCTTGTGGGTGATCATCAGACTCCAGTAGCCCGGGGCTCCGTTGGCCGCCACGGTCTGGGCGAAGATCTCGCCGTCGGCACGATCGACGGCTTCCATGGCCGACTTGTTGCCGTACCAGGCCAGGTCGATCTGATCAAAGCGCATGGCCTGGATGACCGCGGCGTAGTCGGTGGCGAAGAAGGGCTCGACCTCCATGCCGATCTGCTCGGACATATCGGCCAGGAACGGGTCCCACAGCGGCGCCAGATTCTGGCTGGCCTCGGTGGAGATGATGCCGAACTTGAGGGTCTCGGTCTCGGCGGCGGCCAGCTGGGCACTGGCGGCGAGGCCGATACCGGCGATCAATGGCAGCGACAGGCGACGAAAGGATGCGAGAGACATGGGATTCTCCTGAAGGTTATCGGTCGTTGTGGGAACAGGTGTCGCAGGATGTGGTGGCTCAGCTATGGACGACCTGCGCCGACACAGCCGTCTGGGCCTGGGTGTAGCTCGGCTCACGCAGCGGTGACGGCAGGTCGGGTTGACTGCCGGCACGCAGCTCGTCGAGGCCGGCGTTCTCGTACAGGGTCTTGAGGCGTGCGTCGGTCAGCTCGGAGGTCTTGCCGTCGAAGTACAGGCGCCCATCCTTGAGCGCGATGGCCCGGTGGCAGTAGCGCCGGGCGATATCGACCTGATGCAGGGTGATGACCACGGTGCGGCCATCCTCGGCGTGAATCCGCTCGAGGATCTCCATCACCTCCCGGGCGCTGCGCGGGTCCAGCGAGGCGATGGGCTCGTCGGCGAGGATGACGTCGGCGTCCTGCATCAGCACCCGGGCGATGGCCACCCGCTGCTGCTGACCGCCGGAAAGGGTGTTGGCACGCTGGTAGGCCATGCCCTCGAGGCCGACCCGAGCCAGGCACTTGAGGGCCCGTTGGCGTTCCTCGTCGCTGAAACGACCGAGCAGCGCCCGCGCCCGCGGCATGCGCCCGAGCTGGCCAATCAGCACATTGGTCAGCACGCTGAGGCGATTGACCAGGTTGAACTGCTGGAAGATGTAGCCGACCCGGCAGCGCTGGCCACGGCTGGCCCGGCGAAGGCGACCGCTGGCCTGGATCTCGCGCCCCAGCAGGCTGACTCGGCCACCGCGATCACGGTTGCAGCAGGTCAGTCCGACCAGATGACGCATCAGGGTGGACTTGCCGGAGCCGGATGGGCCGATCAGCGCAACGATCTCCCCCGGGGTGATCTCGAAACTGACATCCTCGAGCACTCGGCTATGGCCGAAGTTCTTGTTGAGCCGCTCGACGATGATGGTGGGAATGGACATGACGCCTCTCCTCTAGGAATGGCGCCAGTCTGGACATCAAAGATGAAGGCCAGTTGTCTAGACAATGTCATTGAGATGACAAATTTCCCTGCACACGGAGCAAGCGCTCCGGCATTACCTCGCCAGAGGTATAAAAAACAAGGAGTTGGGGTTGGCTGTCATGCAGCGGTCACGTCATTGCCGCCGATTCGTCATACTCAGGCAGGGCGACCTGTCGACGAAGACGTCGTCCACTTGTACGAAAAGGAAGTTGGACAAGACGCCCTGGAAAGGGCTGCAAGGAGGCACCCGCAAGCGGCCAATCGCCACGCCCATAGCGCCAGGCGATAGAGGCCATAAACAGGCTTGAAGGGAAAACCGGCGGCTTCGGCGCCAGACTGAATCCGACACATGATCCCACGGAGGCATGTCATGCAGCATCTCAGTCTGGAGCCGGGCGCCCTGGAGGTCAGCGACCTGGCGGGAATGCGTCGGTTCTTCGAGACGACACTGGGCCTTCGGGTGCTGGTCGCCAGCGACACTGGGGTGACCCTGGAATTGGGGGGCGGCGAGAACACCCAGGTGCTGATGTTGCTGGCGAGCCACACCCCGACGCCGCCGAGAACACTGAATCTCGAGGTCGACGCCGCCAGCTTTCCTGCGCTGCGTCGACGCCTGGAAGACTGCGGACACGAGTGCGGCTTTGTACAGAGCTGGGAGGGAGACAACAGCACCTCGCGTCAGTGCGCCTTTCGGGTGGTGCTGTGCCGGATGCCGGAGGGGCACTGGCTGAGGCTTACCGCCATCGATCCGGCCCGCTGCGCCTCATCGACCCGAGAGGTCCGGGCCTGACGCTGTTGGTCAGTCATGTCCCTCGTCCCCCTCGTCATCGCCCTCATCATCACCCAACAGCCGCTGGCGCCGTTCGTCACGGAACTTCTGCAGGCGGTTGTTGCGGTAGCGCCGGACGATCGCTACTACCAACGCCACCACCAGCATCAGCCCCAGGGTGAGCCCCTGCCACGGGCGCGGGTGGTCCAGGGTGGTGCCGAGCACAAAGATCATCACGAAGCCGAGGGCCTGGCTGCCGATGGCCAGGGCGCGCAGGGGGTCGAAGGTCTTGGGTGGTGACATCACAGATCCTGATCAGAGAGATGGCTCGAAAACCGATGGCCCGGCAGGCGGCTCGAGATGACAGCGCGCATCGGGCGCAGTAGCCTTGCCGGATCGAGCCCACCAAGTGTACCTGCTCGCCTGCGCATTTTCGTGCTTTCGCGTTTCCCCAATGGAGTTCGCCCCATCCATGGATGCCATCGCCATCGGTCCGGTGCTAGTGAGCCTGCCGCGTCTCTACGCCCTCGTCGTCACCCTGCTGCTGCTGGCCGCCAGCGCCTTCCTGATGGGCCTGCCCCGCCGCCGCCACGGTCGCTGGTTCAACGGCCTGATGCTGGCCTGGCTGGTCGGCGCTCGCCTCGGGCACGTGCTGCCGCACTGGGCCGCCTATCAGGACAACTGGCTGGATATCATCAAACTGTGGCTGCCCGGCTACAGCGGGGTCTGGGGGCTGGTCGCCGCCGCCCTGTGGACCCTGTGGTCACTGCGTGATCGCCTCGGCGCCCTGCTCGGTGCCCTGGGTCTGACGCTGGTCGCCTCGCTTGCCTGGCTGGCGCTGGTCAGCTGGGCGCCGCTGTCGGCAAGTCCGGCGCCACAACGCGTGCCAGAGCTGACCCTGGAAGACGTCGATGGCGCCCCCATCGAACTGGCCTCGCTGGCAGGCGGCCCCACCGGCAAGCCGCTGATCATCAATCTATGGGCTACCTGGTGCCCGCCTTGCCGGCGCGAGATGCCGTTGTTGGCCGACATCGACCAACGCGACGACGTCACCGTGGTCGTGGCCAATCAGGGCGAGCCGCTGGTTCAGGTCGCGCGCTACCTGGACGAGGCCGGCCTGGACTTTCGCTACCCCCTGCTCGACCCGCGCCAGCAACTGCTGGCAGCGAGTCAATCTCCCGGGCTACCCACGACACTGCTGTTCGACGCCGAAGGGAAGCTGCTCGAGCGCCATGTGGGGGAGCTGACCCTGCCTCTGCTGGACGACTGGCTGGCGCGCTGAAACTTTGCCAACCTGAGCACATACTGCAGGTGAACCGCACCCGCAGTCTCAGGGCCGAGGGGGACACCCCGCCTCGGCCCGCCCAACCTGTCTTTTCCTGCACTGACGTAGCCTGAATCCCCCACCTCACGGCCGAGCTCATCGCTGGCCCGGGCACGGCGGCAAGCGCGGGGGCGTTTCGGGAACGCCTCGATGCGAAGGTTTCAGCCGCCATGCGACATCTGATCACGGGCATGACGATGGCGCTTAAGCCAGACTGAAGATTGCTGTAAGATACCGCGCCCTGTCGGCGGCGGGCCTGGCCCGCGACCACGAACCGTAACGACGCATCTCCCGAGGCATCATGAGCGACTTCTCTCCCGGCCAGCGCTGGATCAGCGACGGCGAGGCCGAACTCGGCCTGGGCACTATCCTGAACTGCGACGCGCGCAGCGTCACCGTGCTCTTCGGCGCCAGCCAGGAAACCCGCACCTACAGTACCCGTCTTGCCCCGTTGACCCGAGTCGCCTTCGGCAGTGGTGATCGCATCCAGTCCGCCGAGGGCTGGCAGATGACGGTGGACGACACCAAGGAAATCGATGGCCTGATCGTCTATATCGGCGAAGACGACAAGGGCGAGCTGTGCGAATTGCCGGAGGCCCGGCTGGCCGACAGCATGCAGTTCGACCAGGCCCGAGATCGTCTGCTGACCGGCCAGGTCGATCGCAACGACTGGTTCGACCTGCGCTTTCGCACCCTGCATCACTACCATCGCATCGAGCAGAACCCGGCGCTGGGTCTGGCCGGCCCACGCATCGATCTGATCCCCCATCAGCTGTACATCGCCGACGAGGTCTCCTCGCGTCAGGCGCCTCGCGTGCTGCTGGCCGATGAAGTCGGCCTCGGCAAGACCATCGAAGCCGGACTGATCCTGCATCGCCTGCTGCTGACCGGGCGGGTCGAGCGCGCGCTGATCCTGGTGCCGGCGAGCCTGACTCACCAGTGGCTGGTGGAATTGCTGCGACGCTTCTCGCTGTCGGTGACCCTGCTCGACGAACAGCAGAGCCAGGCCCATGGCGATGCCAATCCCTTCGAGGCCGGCCAGCTGGTGCTGGCAAGCCAGGACTGGCTGTTCGCCAACACCCACCGCCAGCAGCAGGCCGAAGCCTGCGAGTGGGACCTGCTGATCGTCGACGAGGCCCACCACCTGGAGTGGAGCGAGGACGAGGTCGGCCCCGGTTACGCCTGCGTCGAGCGCCTGTCCGGCGCCACCGAGGGCGTGCTGCTGCTGACCGCGACGCCGGAACAGATGGGGCTGGCCAGCCACTTTGCCAGGCTGCGCCTGCTCGATCGCGATCGCTACTCGGACCTGGAGGCCTTCCGCGCCGAAGAGCAGGGCTATGTGGCGGTGGCCGAGGCCATCGACGCCCTGGGCGATGTCGACGGGCCGCTGGATGCCGGCGCCCGGGACACCATCGGCGCGGTCGCCGACGACGGCGACAGCCAGGCGCTGCTGGCGACCCTGTCCAACCCCGAATGCAGCCTGGAACAGCGCCAGCAGGCCAGCGCCCAGCTGCGAGACCAGCTGCTCGACCGCCACGGCACCGGCCGGGTGATGTTCCGCAACAGCCGTCGCCACGTCGGCGGCTTCCCTGAACGTCGCCTGCACGTCGACAAGCTGGAGCTGCCGTCGTCCTATCGCCGAGTGCTGCGTCGCCTGGCGCGGGACGAGGACTACCTCGACGAGCTGCTGATCGAGACCGGCCTCGACCACCCCGAGGTGATGGTCTATCTGGACGGCATGTACAGCGCCCTGACCGAGGATCCGCTCAACGCCGAACCCTGGTGGCAGTTCGACCCCCGGGTGACCTGGCTGCTCGAACGGCTGACCGAGATGGGCGACGACAAGGTCCTGGTGATCGCCCACGACCGCGAGACCGCCCAGGGGCTGTCCGACGGCCTGCGCGTGCTCGGCGGAGTACAGGCGCCGGTGTTCCACGAGGACCTGTCGCTGGTCGAGCGCGACCGTGCCGCCGCCGCCTTCGCCGATGACGAGGACGGCTGCCAGGTGCTGGTGTGTTCCGAGATCGGCTCCGAAGGCCGCAACTTCCAGTTCTGTCGTCATCTGGTGATGTTCGACCTGCCGCTCCACCCGGACCAGCTCGAGCAGCGCATCGGCCGTCTCGATCGCATCGGCCAGCGCCACGCCATCGAGATCCATGTGCCGGTGTTCGAAGGCAGCCCCGGCGAGAAACTGCTGCGCTGGTATCAGGAGGGGATGGACGCCTTCAGTGCGCCGCACGGTATCGGCAATGACCTGTTCGACGCCTTCGGCGACGACCTGGCCGAGAGCCTGCTCGACGACGAGGCCCTGGAAGAAGTCATCGGCGAGACCCGCGCGCTGTTCGACGCCAAGCTGGCGGAACGCGACGCCGGTCGCAATCGCCTGCTGGAGCTCAACGCCTGCCGTCCCGAGCGGGTCGAGTCGGTCAAGCAGGGGATCGTCGAACTCGACGAGGACCGCGCCCTGCCACGCTACCTCGACCAGGCGCTGGACATCTTCGGCGTCGACAGTCGCGAACTTGGCAACGACCTGACCCTGCTGTCACCGGGCTCGCACATGCTCGACGGCCTGCCAGGGCTGGTGAAGGGCGAGGAAGGCTTCACCGTGACCACCTCGCGCTCCCGCGCGCTGGCCCGGGACGACGTCCAGCGGCTGTCCTGGGAACACCCGCTGCTGCGCGAGATGATGGGCCGCATCCTCGACGGCAACATGGGCAACACCGCCCTTGCCCTGCTCAAGCATCCGGCGATCCCTGCCGGCCGGCTGATGGCGGAGCTGGTGTTCCGCACCCACTGTCCGGCACCGAAGCGCCTGCACCTCAATCGCTTCCTGCCGCCCACCGCGGTGCGGGTGCTGCTCGACGAGTCCGGCGCCAACCTCACCGACAAGGTGTCTTTCACCGGTCTTTCGAAGAACCTCAAGAAGGTCAAGAAGGCGGTGGCGCGGGACCTGATCAAGAGTCGTCACGACCAGCTGCGAGACCTGCTCGACAGCGCCGAGGCCGAGGCCCAGCGAGAGCTGCCGACGATCGTCGAGGCCGCCCAGGTGCGCATGCGCCAGACGCTGGACAACGAGCTGACCCGACTCGAGGCCCTGGCACAGCGCAACCCGTCGGTACGCGAGGACGAGATCACCGCCCTGCGCGACGAGCGCCAGGCGCTGGACCAGGCCATCGAAGGCACCCGCCTGCGCCTGGACGCCGTGCGTGTGATCGTGACCATCGACGACGACAGCCGCTAAGGGTGGCCCCGCGCTGCGACCGACAGCGCGGGGCTCCTGCTGTTTGCGAGATGTGTCCGGTGCAAGGCCTTGGCGTAACGTGAGTCGCCTGGGGTATCGACCGGCAGTAGCGACCGCCGGTGTCGAACAGCGGAACTCGCGCCGTCTTAAAGAATGTCGTCCAGCGCCTTGTCCAGGGTCGGGTAGCGAAAGCTGAAGCCCTCCTCCTCGAAGCGCTGCGGCACCATGCGCGCGCCGGTCAGCAGCAGCCGCGACATCTCGCCGAAGGCGGTCTCCAGCACCATCGCCGGCACCGGAAAGGGCGTCGGGCGCTTCAGGTGACGCCCGATCGCTTCGGTGAACTCGCGGTTGGTGACGGGCTCCGGGGCACTGCCGTTGAAGGGCCCGCTCAGGTGCTCCTTCTCGATCAACCACAGGATCATTTCCACCAGATCCTCGCGATGGATCCAGGGCATATACTGATCGCCCTTGCCGAGCCGCACCCCCAGCCCCAGCTTGAACGGTGGCAGCAGCTTCTTGAGCATGCCGCCGCCTTCATCCAGCACCAGGCCGGTGCGCAGGATCGCCAGGCGCACGCCGAAGTCCTTCACTCCAGCGGCGGCCTGTTCCCAGCGCTTGCACAGGCGGTGGGCAAATTCATCATGGGGCGCTGTCTGCTCGGTTACCGTCGGCGCATCCTCGCCCCCGCCTTGATCGCCGTAGAAGCCCATGGCCGAACCACTGACCAGCACCCTGGGGGCCTTGGCGGTCTGCGACAGCTGTTCGCACAGCATCACCAGTTCCCTGGTGGCGTTGATGCGCGAATCGATAAGTCTTTCCTTCTGAGTGTCACTCCAGCGCTTGTCGGCAATGGGCTCGCCTGCCAGGTTGACCAGCACCCCCGGCGGCGCGTCGACGAAGTCCAGCGCGCTGACCCGTACATCCGCTCCTTCGGGCAGCACCTTCGCCGCCTGCGCCGGTGAGCGGGAGACCACCTGTACGCGGTGACCGGCGTCCACCAAGCGTCGACACAGACGCTGGCCCACAAAGCCACTGCCACCGGTGATCAGTACTCGCATAGCTTGTCCTCTCGCAATACACAACGATCCCTGGCCCCGACCACATACCGTCGGCCCTCTCTGACGGCAGCGACCACCGCAGCGTGCGACCAGCCTGATTTCAGCCTAGTCGGTTGTGCGCTGGCCGGTCTACGGCTTGTCTGAAAAGTGCCTGCGCTCGGTAATACGGCGTTAAAAATCGGCTGGTGCGCCAGCCCGGTCAAAATGCTCATTTACACCCCGTAAACTGCGCTTTCTCACCGATTTTTGCCTTGTCTAACCTTCGCTCGTCGACTTTTCGGACAGAGCCTAGGACTTCATTTGACTCAAGTTGTACATCACTTATACGCTACATCCAAGATACTGACACCACAGACTCGAGGAGGGCTTCCGTCGATGCTGCAGGTCGCCATCATTGGAGCGGGGTTCAGCGGCCTGGCTTGCGCCGGCCAGCTCCGCCGACACGGTCACCGTGCGGTGCTGTTCGACAAGGGCCGAGGACCCGGTGGGCGCGCCAGTTCTCGCCGGGAGGGAGACGAATCCCTCGACCTGGGTGCTCAATACTTCAGCGTGCGTGACGCTGCCTTCGCCGCCGAGGTCGACCGCTGGGAAGCCGCAGGGGTGGCCACGCCCTGGCCGCCCTCCAGCTATCGGGTCGACGCCTCGGGCGCCTGGCATGAGGAAGGCGACGATCAACATCGTTACTGCGGCACTCCACGCATGAGCGCCATCACCCGCCACCTGGCCGCCCCCCATGAGCTGTTTGCGGCGACTCGCGTCACCCGCTTGACCGATCGCCTGGACGGCTGGTGGCTAGAGGACCCGCAGGGCGACAGCTACGGCCCCTTCGACCGGGTGGTGGTGACCGCGCCGGCGGCCCAGGCCGAACCCCTGCTGCGCCCCCACGACGAGGCGCTGGCGAAGGCCTGTCGTGAGATCCGCATGCTGCCCTGCTGGAGTGCCTGGGTGCGCTTCGACACAGCGCTGACGCTCGAGGGCATCGACGCCGACTGGCCAGTGGTACGCTTTGACCAGGGGCCGCTGCGCCTGGCGGTTCGCCACAATCGCAAGCCCGGGGGCGAGCACCAGAGCGAGACGCTTTCGCTGCTGGCCCGGGACGAATGGAGTCAGCGCCATCTCGAGGACGACGCCGAGGACGTGGCCAGCAGGCTGACGGCAGCCCTGCAGAAGGCCCTCGCAACCCGGTTGCCGACAGGTTCCTCTCTGCCCCAGATCACGGCCAGCGGTGCCCATCGCTGGCGCTACGCCACCGCGGACCTTACGCTGGCGGCGCCCGATCACCGTCTCGGCGAGGATGGCCTGGCACTGGCCGGTGACGGTCTGCGCGGCGGACGTATCGAGGATGCCTGGCTGTCGGGCGTGCACGTCGCCGAGGCCCTGCATCGTACTGCCACCGACGCCTGAAGCGGGCGCCAGTCGCAGGCTTACCCATTTTCAGGTCATCAGGAAACCGAACATGTCATACGCACTGGTACTACTTGCACACGGCTCCAGCGATCCCAACTGGCGGGCGCCCTTCGAGCACTTCCGCGACGCCCTGGCGCCACGCCTTGGCACGCCGATCCGGCTGTCCTACATGGAGCTGTGCGAGCCGTCGCTGGAGTCCACCGTGGCCGAACTGAGCGCAGCCGGTGCTACCCGCATCGAGGTGCTGCCGCTGTTCTTCGCCGCCGGTCGTCATCTGCGCAAGGATGTGCCTGCCCAGATCGACGCCCTGCGCAGCGAACACCCGGGGCTCGAGCTGACGCTGCTGGCGCCGGTAGGAGAACACCCCGTGTTCGTCGAGGCGCTGGCAAGCGCAGTGGCCGACCAGGTCGGCGAGACGCTGTCACCGGCCCCCTGATCAGCCCCCTAGGGCTTGTCTGAAAAGTGCCTACGCTCGGTAATACGGCGTTAAAAATCGGATCAACATGCTCATTTACACCCCGTAAACTGCGCTGTCTCACCGATTTTTGCCTTGTCTAACCTTCGCTCGCCGACTTTTCGGACTAAGCCTAGACGTTCAATCAGCGTGAGCGAAAAGCGGTAAAACTGTTGTACACTTTGTAGCGTCTGTACAGCTACGGAAACGTCGAGTCACCTACGCCATCGACAACTTCCAGGGACAGGGCGCAGCTAGCGCCTTCACAATCGCACCAGGACACGCATCGAGGCCCTCATGAGTCATACGGCGCCCCCCACCGAATCTCCTCTCTACCCCATCCGCGAAGTGTCGCGGCTCACCGGGGTCAATTCGGTGACCCTGCGTGCCTGGGAGAGGCGCTACGGACTGATCGAGCCGCGCCGCACGCCCAAGGGGCATCGCCTCTACGCTCGGGAAGACATCGAGCGGGTCGAGCGTATTCTGCAATGGCTCAACCGCGGAGTCCCGGTCAGTCAGGTCAAGGATCTGTTGACCCAGCCCGAGCCCGCCGAGACGGCACCGCCCGCCGCCGGCGACTGGACCTCGCAGCGCCGCCAGATGCTGGGCGCGGTGGATGCCCTCGACATGGATCATCTGGACGGCCTGTATCAGCAGTCCCTGGCCCTTTACCCGGTCGGCACCTGCATCAGTGAGCTATGGCAGCCAGTGGTCCAGGAGCTTGAGGAACGCTGGGAAGGGCAGCTTGGTGCGGCCTTGCAGCGACGCAGCCTGGAGAGCTTCCTGCGCACGCGCATCGGTATTCGCCTGTTTCACGCCAATCGCACCGCCCGTGGTTCCACCCTGCTGCTGGACACCCTGCCAGACGATGACGGTTCGCTATGGACCCTGATGCTGGCGCTCGCCGCCAGTGAACGCGGCTACCGCATCGCCCTGATGGATGCGCCGCTGCCGTTCACCGATCTGCCGCTGGCGCTGGAACGCCTGCGCCCCGGTGCGGTGGTGCTGTGCAGCGGCAAGGCCGAACGCTCCGACGTGGTCCGTCGACTGCTGCCTCGTCTGGCCGAACAGCTCGACACTCCGCTGGCGCTGTGCGGCCCGGTGGCACGCATCCGCGCCGCCGAACTGGCCGACAGCCAGATCGAGGTGCTCGGTGACGACATCCCCATGGCGCTGGACCGGCTGAGGCCGCTGATTCGCCAGCACTGAGCCACGACAAGACAGCCTGATCATCCCCGTCGCGGCGCGATGCCCCCTCTAACCACGACACGATTCGCGGGAGCTCCCCATGCCTGTCACTCTGGTCTGGTTTCGCAGCGATCTGCGTATTCACGACAATACTGCGCTTTACCACGCCGCCCGACGCGGCCCGGTCATCGGGGTCTTTCTGCACGCCGAGCAGCAGTGGCGCGAACACGGCCACGGCGACAACAAGCTCGACTTTCTGTGTCGTGGCGTCGAGGCCCTGGGCGAAGCCCTGGCCGAGCGCAATATCCCGTTGATCCAGCGCCAGGTGCCGCGCTTCGATGACGCTCCCCAGGCACTGATGGCGCTGGCCGAGGAGCTCGGCGCCGACGCCCTCTATTTCAATCGCGAGTACCCTCTCGATGAGGTCAAGCGCGACCAGGCGGTGCTGGCGCAGGCCGAGCACAGCGGCCTCGAGGCACGTGCCCTGCGCGACGCCGTGGCCTTCAGTCCCGGCGAGCTGCTCACCGGCAAGGGCGACTACTACGGCGTCTTCACCCCCTTTGCCAAGGCCTGGCACAAGGCCATCAGCGCCGAGCGACTCGAGGTGCTGGACCCACCGGAGCGCCAGGCGCCGCTGGAGCTGTCCTCCAGCGCCAGCCAGCGCCCCGACTATCCGGACAAGAACGTGGATGGTCGCCACTGGCCGGCCGGCGAGGAGGCCGCCAGTGACCGCCTGTCGCGCTTTCTGCGAGGTTTCCCTGACAGCCCGGCGAAGCGCTACAAGGAGCAGCGGGACTTCCCGGCCAGACGCGGCACCAGCGAGCTATCGCCCTATCTGGCGCTGGGCATGATCTCCTGGCGTCAGTGCATGCAGGCGGTGATGGCGATCAACGACGGTAGCTTGAGCGACGGCGACGCCGGCCTGACCGCCTGGGTCAGCGAACTGGTGTGGCGAGAGTTCTACCAGCACGTGGCCACAGGCTTCCCCAGGGTATGCCGCCATCGGGCCTTTCAACGCCACACCGAGGCCCTGGACTGGCGCGATGCCCCCGAGGATTTTGCCGCCTGGTGCGAAGGACGCACCGGCTATCCGCTGGTCGACGCCGCCATGCGCCAGCTGGTCGCTACCGGCTGGATGCACAATCGCCTGCGCATGGTGACCGCAATGTTCCTGTCCAAGCATCTGTTGATCGACTGGCGACGTGGAGAGCGATTCTTTCTCGAGCACCTGGTCGACGGTGAATTCGCCGCCAACAACGGCGGCTGGCAGTGGGCGGCGTCCACCGGTACCGACGCCGCGCCCTACTTCCGCATCTTCAACCCCACCACCCAATCCGAACGCTTCGATCCCGAAGGCGAATTCATCGCGCGCTGGGTGCCGGAGCTTGCGTCACTGGCGCCGAAGAAGCGACATGCCCCGACCCGGGATCTGCTCACCGACCTCGACTACCCCGCCCCCATCGTCGACCACCGCGCCGCCCGCGAGCGCGCACTCGACGCCTTCAAGAGCCTGTCGAAGGACGCGGGATAAGGACACTGTCTGGCTTGGCCTGGCGTGAGATAGCCCAGCACAAGCCAGCGTCATCCTGTGGTCCCTTTGCTGATCCGCCCCAGCCCGATCCACCTCAGTCCGATCTGCCGACGACAACAACACCGACAAGGAGCACCCCATGATCCAGGACCCTGTGCTGGCGACCTTTTGCGACACCTTCAATAAACTAGACAATACCTGTACAGAAAAGCTATACAGTATATATTCTAGTGACATCGTCTTTATCGACCCATTGCATCGGGTGGAAGGCATAGAGGCACTGAAGCGCGACTTCGACGCCCTGTACGCCAACGTGATCGACTGCCGCTTCCGCTTTCACCATGGCCTGCGGGACGGCGACCGGGGCTTCGTGTGCTGGACCATGGCGCTGCGCCACCGGCGCCTTTGCAAAGGCCGCCAGATCGACGTGGAAGGCTGCTCGGTATTGCGCTTCGCCTCACCAGACGGCGGCAAGGTGGTCCACCACCAGGACCACTTCGACGCCGGTGCGCTGCTCTACGAGCGCCTGCCGTTGCTCGGCGCGGTGATACGCAGCATCAAGCGATACGCCGCCGGTTGAGGCTGGCAGCGCCGGCCAATGCCCGCGCCTTCGGTAAATATACGCACCGTCGGCTGAAACCATGGACGGCGCCGATACGTAGCTGACAGCAGGCCCAGAATTCTGATCCGACCTTGTACAACAAGAGTGAATCTCGACAAGCGTGAATCGCAGCGAGCTTGAATCGAGCCCACAGCAAGCTCAGACAGCAAGGCCGCACCGCAAAAGGAGCGACAGTAGATGGCACGCGACCCCAACCCTCAGCGCATCTGGCTGACCGGCGCCACCTCCGGCATCGGCGAGGCACTGGCACGACGCCTGCTCGACGATGGCCATCGCGTCGCCCTGACTTCGCGCGGCAAGGCTGGCCTCGAACGACTGGCCAAGGATCACGAGAATGCCATGCCGGTCCCCGCCGACATCACCGACCGCGCGTCGATGCAGGACGCCGCCGCACGCATCGACGAGGCCTTCGACGGCCTCGACATGGTGATCTTCAATGCCGGGACCTGCGTCTACCTCGACGGCGGCCGCGTCGACACCACCCTGGTTCGCGACAACTTCGAACCCAACTTCTTCGGCACCATCCATGGCATCGAGGTGGCTCTGCCGCTGTTGCACAAGGCCCGACGCCAGGGTGCCCGCCCGCAGATCGTGGCGACGTCCAGTGCTTCGGCCTATCTGGCGCTTCCGCGTGCCGAAGCCTACGGCGCGTCCAAGGCGGCACTGAGCTACTTTCTCGAGTCGCTGCGACTCGACCTGGCCCATCAAGGCATCGACGTCAGCGTCATCCACCCCGGCTTCGTCAAGACGCCGTTGACCGAACGCAACGACTTCCCCATGCCCATGGCGGTCACGCCGGAACAGGCGGCCAAGGCGATCTTCGAAGGACTGTCGGCACGCCGACGGGACATCCACTTCCCGCGGCGCTTCACCTACCTGGTCAAGTTCATGGGCATCCTGCCCCTGCGGCTGAGGATCGCCCTGGGCAAGCGCCTGGTCAGGCGCGAAGACGATGACGCTTCCACCCCCCACAAGGAACGCAACCAATGACTCGCCTTCAACCGCCGTTCGAGGCCCAGCGCATTGCGGTGATCGGTGGGGGTATCAGCGGCCTGGCCGCCGCCCGCTACTTGAGCGCGCGTCACCGGGTGACGCTGTTCGAGGCCGCCGACCGGCTGGGGGGACACACCGCTACCGTGGATGTCAGCCTGGACGGACGGGACTACGCCATCGACACCGGCTTCATCGTCTTCAACGATCGCACCTATCCGCACTTCCAGCGCCTGCTGGCACACCTCGGGGTGAACGCTCAGGCCACCGAGATGAGCTTCTCGGTGCATCGCACCGACCGCGACTTCGAGTACAACGGCCACACCCTGACCTCGCTGTTTGCCCAGCGTCGCAACCTGCTGCGCCCTGCGTTCTACCGCCTGCTGGGCGAGATCCTGCGCTTCAACCGACTGGCCATCGCCGATCTGGCGCGACCGGGCCAGGATACGTCCAGCGATGCCCTGCTGATGCCCCTTGGCGACTATCTCGATGGCCATGGCTTCAGCGACGACTTTCAGCGCCACTACCTGCTGCCCATGGGGGGCGCCATCTGGTCGGCCAGCCTGGCCGATATCCGCGCCTTTCCCACACGTTTTTTCCTGCGCTTCTTCCACCACCATGGGCTGCTGTCGGTCAACGACAGGCCCCAGTGGTACACCGTGGAAGGGGGATCGCGCGGCTATATCGATGCCATGGTGGCGCCCTACGCCGACGCCATCCGCCTGGCGACGCCGGTGCGCGGTATTCGTCGGGAACACGACGGCGTGGTGCTGCGCACCGATGCCGGCGAGGAACGCTTCGACCAACTGGTGCTGGCCTGCCACGCCGACCAGGCGCTCGGGCTGCTCGATGACCCCAGCTACGCCGAACGCGAGGTGCTGTCGGCGTTGCCCTACGCCGACAACGAGGTGGTACTGCACACCGATACTCGCCTGCTGCCGCGCCGTCGGCGCGCCTGGGCCAGCTGGAACTATCGCCTCGACGGCCGCAGCGACGCTGACCGGGTCTCGGTCACCTACGACATGAATATCCTCCAGCGCCTGAGCGCGCCGCACACCTTCTGCGTGACCCTGAACGACGCCGACAGCATCGACCCGGCCAAGGTGCTCGGGCGCTTTCGCTACGCCCATCCCCAGTTCACGGCCCAGGGTAGCCTGGCCCAGGCGCGTCATGCCGAGATCTCCTCTGCGGCGCTGCGTACTCACTTCTGTGGCGCCTACTGGCGCAACGGCTTTCACGAGGATGGCGTATGGAGCGCGCTGCGGGTGGCAAAGGCGCTGGGCTGCGAGGAAAGCGACCATGAGCGGCTGGAGGCGGTGGCACCATGATCGCCAAGCCGCGTTCGCGGATCTACCGCGGCACCCTGCGCCATCGGCGCTTTCTGCCGCGACCCCACGAGTTTGCCTATCGCGTATGGATGGCCTGGCTCGATCTGGAGGAGCTGCCCGAACTGTTCGACCGGGTGCCCGGCTTCAGTGCCCGCAGGCCGGCGCTGGCCCGCTTCAGGCGCGAGGATTACCTGCCGGCACGGGGCAGCGAGATAACCCTGGCCGACGCCGCCAGGGCCGAGGTCCGCGAGCGCCTGGGCCAGGCGCCCCAGGGCCGGGTCTGCCTGCTGACCCAGCTTGGCTCTCCCTGGGTGTCGTTCAATCCCATCTCGCTCTACTACCTCTACCACGAACCCGACGGCGAGGGACGCGAGCGTCTGGGCGCGATACTCGGTGAAGTCACCAATACCCCCTGGCGCGAGCGCACCCGTTACGCTGCCGCGGTAGACCCCGAGCGTCACAGCCACCGCGCTGAGTTCGACAAGGACCTGCACGTATCGCCCTTTCTGCCCATGGGCATGACTTACCACTGGCGCTTCAACAGCCCGGGGCGTGAGCTCGCCATGCACATGGAGACCTGGCGGGATGGCCAGCGCCACTTCGATGCCACCCTGACCCTGGCAGGCCGGCCGGCTACCCGACCGGCGCTGCTCGCCGGCCTTGCGCGGCAACCCTGGATGGCCACCAAGACCCTGGCGGCCATCCACTGGGAGGCAATCAGGCTGTGGCTCAAGGGCGTCCCGCTGCACGATCACCCACCGCCGGCCGAAGGCCTCTCATCCAGATCCGAGGAGACTCCGTCTTGACCACACTCAGGAGCGAACAAGGCGTCACCATCAGCCGACGCGGCGACAGGCTCAGCCACTGGCTCAAGCCTCGGGTGCTGGCGCAATTGGGCCAACTGCGCCACGGCAGCATCACCCTTGTCGACGGCCATGAGCGCCATCAGCTTGGGGAACAGGGGGAACTGAGCGTAACCCTGGTGGTACGCCGCAGTCGGGTGTGGAAGCGCATGGCGCTGGGCGGCACCCTGGGGGCGGCAGAAGCCTACATGGACGGTGACTGGGACGTGGACGATCTGGTCGGACTGGTGCGTCTGTTTGCGCGCAACATCGACCGGGTCAATGACGATGTGGAAGGCGGCCTGGCCGGCCTGGGACGCGCCCTGCTGTCCACGCTGCTGCGTCTGCAGCGCAATACCCGCAAGGGCTCCCGGCGCCATATTGCGGCCCACTACGACATCGGCAATGACCTGTTCGCGACCTTTCTGGACCGTGAACACTGGATGTACTCCAGTGCCATCTTCCCCTCCCCGGAGGCTACCCTCGAGCAGGCCTCGACGCACAAGCTCGATGTCATGCTCGACAAGCTGGACGTCAGGCCTCACCACCACCTGCTGGAGATCGGCACCGGCTGGGGCGGGCTCGCGATCCATGCCGCCCGTACCCGCGGCTGCCGGGTGACCACCACCACCATCTCCCGCGAGCAATACGAGCATACCGCTCGCCGCCTGGCCGAGGAGGGACTCGAGGACCAGGTCACCCTGCTCAACAAGGACTACCGCGAACTGAGCGGGCGCTACGACCGGCTGATTTCGGTGGAGATGGTGGAGGCGGTCGGCGCCGACTACCTGCCGCGCTACCTCAAGACCCTGGACCAGTTGCTGGCGCCCCAGGGGCTGGCGTTGCTGCAGGCCATCACCGTACGTGATCAGCGCTATGAAGCCGCGCGCAGAGAGATGGACTTCATCAAGCGCTACATCTTTCCCGGTGGTTTTCTGCCATCGCCCACGGTACTGCTGCAGAACCTGACGAAACACACCTCGATGAACCTTGTCGATCTGGATGATATCGGCCCGCACTACGCCCGTACCCTGCGTGAGTGGCGCCAGCGTTTCGAGGCGAGCCTCGATCAGGTCGGCAAGCTGGGCTACGACGAGCGTTTTGTGCGGATGTGGCGCTACTATCTGTGCTACTGCGAGGCGGGTTTCGCGGAGCGCACCATCAGCACCTGCCACCTGTTGCTGGCCAAGCCCGATGCGCGGCCGCGAACTCGGCTCGGCAAGCCGTGATCAGGGGACCGATGCCCCCCCGCTGGCAGGCCTCGCTGCTCAATGTGGCGGGCTTCCAGCTGGGCTGGTTCGGCTGTGTGCTGATGGGCGCCTGGGCCGGCGGAGCCATTGCCCTGGCGGTGATCGTGGCTCACCTGCGCTGGCTGGCCAAGCCCGGAGAATGGCGCTGGTTGCTGGGGTTTCTGCTGGCTGGGGTCGTGATCGATGGCTCACTGGCGGCGTTGGGCGGCTATCGCTTCGACCCGCAGAACCCGAGCCTCGGTCCGCTGGCGTTGTGGCTACTGTGGCTGTGGCCGCTGTTCGCCACCCTGATTCATCACTCGCTGGAGTGGCTATGGGCGCGCCCCTGGCTCGCCGCCCTCGGCGGCCTGATCGGCGGCCCCTCGTCCTATCTGGGCGGCGCGGCACTGGCGGGCGTCGAGCTGGCCGACTGGCTGCTGCCGACCCAGGCGCTGATCTGGGCCTCGCTGTGCCTGGTCATCGGCATCGGCCTGCGTCGACGCTCAGGCTGAACAAGGGCGGAAGGCGCCATCAGGCCACCGCCTGACGGGTATTGGCCTCTTGACGGGTAGCGCTTTCCCGCCACAGGGCTTCGAGCTCGTGGGCCGGCATCGGCCGGGCGTAGAAGTACCCCTGCACCTCATCACAACCGGCCTGGCGCAAGTAGTCGCGCTGTTCTGCGGTTTCGACGCCCTCGGCCAGTATCTCCAGTGACAACCCTCGGGCCATCGCCGTGACCGCGTTGACGATGGCCGCATCGGCACTGTCACCCGGCAGCGCCTTGATGAAGGCACGATCCAGCTTGAGCTTGTCCAGCGGCAACTCCTTGAGATAGCCCAGCGACGAATAGCCGGTACCGAAGTCGTCGAGGGCGATGCGATGGCCCAGGTCACGCAATCGCTCCAGGCGCGGCACGATATCGCCGCCACGATCGTCCAGCAGCACCGACTCGGTCAGCTCGAGCCCCAGCCACTGGGACGCCACGTCATGGCGCGCGCGGCCGGTGGCCAGGGTCTTCTCCAGGTCGCCCTGGAACAGCTGCATCGCCGAGATGTTGATCCACACCGGCAGCGGCGATAACCCCCGCGAGCGCCAGTGGGCGAGCTGGGTCAAGGCCTGATGAATCACCCAGTCACCCAGCGGCGCCATCAGTCCATGACGCTCCGCCAGGGGGATGAACTCCGCCGGGGAGATCATCCCGTCGCGGGGATGACGCCAGCGCAGCAAGGCCTCCATGCCGATCATGGCGTCATCGGCGAGGCGATGCTGTGGCTGGTAGTGAAGCTCAAGCTGTCCTCCCTGGGCCAGCGCTTCCCGCAGGTCATTGAGCAGCGTCAGATTGGGACCGTCACCGACGTCCAGGGCAGGCCGAAAGCGCTGGCAGCAATTACCGCCATGGCGGCGGGCGGACGCCAGCGCCGCCTCCATGCGCTGAAACAGCACGCCATCATCGTTGCCGTCTTCCGGGGCACGACAGCTGCCGATGGTAATGCCGAGCCTCAAGGTGCTGCCGTCGATCTCGAACGGCTCCCCCAGATGGCTCCTCAAGCCCTCGACCCAGCGCTCGTGATCGTCGTAGGTAGTGGTACGCAGGACCATGAATTCGTCCCCGCCCAGCCGCCCGACCACACCGCCGGCCACATGCCCGGCCAGGCGCTTGCCGAAACGTGCCAGCAATCGATCACCGGCGCTGACACCGAGGCCGTCGTTGATCTCCTTGAAACCATCGATATCGATCAGCGCCAGATCCAGGCACTCACCGGCACGCAGATGACGCAGACGCGAGGCCAGCAATTCATGAAGACGGAAACGGTTGGGCAGCCCGGTCAGCGGATCCTCCCGACCGATCCGCCTGAGGTCCTGCTCCCGGGCCTTGCGCAGCGAGATATCGGTAAAGGTGGCGATATGGTGCTCGGCGCGGCCATGGGGGTCGGTGATCACCTGGACCTCCAGCCACATGGGGTACTCGCTGCCATCCTTGCGTCGCTGCCACAGCTCGCCTTCCCAGCGACCGGCGCTGATCAGCGCCTGCCAGAAGCGCTCGAAGAAGGCACTGTCATGGCGCGCCGCCGCCAGGTTGCTGGCGCTGAGGCCGGCCACCTCGGACAGCTCGAACCCCGAGAGCTCGGTAAAGGCCGGGTTGACCGCCTGGATACGGTGCTGGTCGTCGGTGATCATCACCGCCTCCCCCGACTGTCGCATCACCTGCTCGGTCAACCGCGAGCGACGCTGCTCGAGCTTCACCTGACGCCAGCCGTCCCACATGGCCACCGCCATCAGCAACAGCGCACCGAGCCTGAGCGAGACGCTCGGCAGCCACAGGACGGCTGACATCGCCGAGAGCCCGAGCCAGATCAGCGGGCGATTGAAAGATAACCGAGGCCACATGGTCGAATTGGACTCCCGCGATAGAGAACGCGAAAAAAGTGTGCTGTCGTTATCGGCGCTTTGCCCGGAATCTGTAGTGTCAAAGCAGACTTTCTGTCTACCACGACCATGATCGAAGGCCCACGGGGTGCATTCAGCCCCCACGAACAGTAGACTAGGCAGGCCGCATGGCGGCAGATTGCCGTGCGCGGCGTACATCACTTCGACTCTCGGAACGCTCCAGTGACCAAGCAACACTCTTTTGATCGCGATGAACTGCTGGCTTGCAGCCGCGGTGAGCTGTTCGGCCCGGGCAATGCCCAGCTGCCGGCCCCCAACATGCTGATGCTCGACCGCATCACGCGCATTTACGAAGAGGGTGGCGAGTACGGAAAGGGCGAACTGATCGCCGAGCTCGATATCCGCCCTGACCTGTGGTTCTTCGATTGCCACTTTCCGGGCGACCCCGTCATGCCCGGCTGCCTCGGCCTCGATGCCATGTGGCAGCTGGTGGGCTTCTACCTCGGTTGGCTCGGTCACCCCGGACGCGGCCGGGCGCTGGGCTGCGGCGAGGTCAAGTTCAGCGGGCAGATCATGCCTGACGCCCAGAAGGTCACCTACCGCATCAATATCAAGCGCGTCATCACCCGCCGCCTGATTCTGGGCATGGCGGACGGCACCGTTTCCGTCGATGGCCGCGATATCTATCAGGCCAACGACCTGCGTGTCGGCCTGTTCACCTCCACCGCGAATTTCTGATCAGGAGGCTCCCATGCGACGAGTGGTAGTCACCGGTCTGGGCATCGTGTCGTGCCTGGGCAATGACCGGCAACAGGTACTCGAGGCACTCAAGAACGGCCAGTCCGGCATTCGTTTCAAGGAAGAATACGCCGAGCGTGGCTTCCGCAGCCACGTCGCCGGCGTGGTCGACATCGACCTGGACGAACTGGTGGACCGCAAGCTGCGCCGCTTCATGGGTGACGCTGCGGCCTACGCCTATGTCTCCATGGCCCAGGCCATCGAGGATTCCGGCCTCACGCCCGAGCAGGTGTCCAACGAACGTACCGGCTTGATCGCCGGGTCCGGCGGCGCCTCCAGCGCCAACCAGGTGGAGGCCGCCGACGTGATGCGCGAGAAGGGTCTGCGCCGTGTGGGCCCCTACCGGGTCACCCGCACCATGGGCAGCACCGTCTCGGCCTGTCTGGCGACCCCGTTCAAGATCAAGGGCGTGAACTACTCCATCTCTTCTGCCTGCGCCACCTCTGCCCACTGTATCGGTTCCGCCATGGAACAGATCCAGCTCGGCAAGCAGGACGTGGTATTCGCCGGCGGCGGCGAGGAGGAGCACTGGACGCTGTCGTGCCTGTTCGACGCCATGGGTGCGCTGTCGACCAGCTACAACGACGACCCGCAGACCGCCTCTCGCCCCTATGACAAGAGCCGCGACGGCTTCGTCATCGCCGGCGGCGGCGGCATGCTGGTGCTTGAAGAGCTCGAGCACGCCAAGGCTCGCGGCGCCAAGATCTACGCCGAGGTGGTCGGCTACGGCGCCACCTCCGACGGCAAGGACATGGTCGCGCCGTCAGGTGAAGGCGCCATTCGCTGCATGCGCCAGGCCATGGCCAGCGTCGACGGCGACATCGACTACATCAACACCCACGGCACCTCCACGCCGGTGGGCGATGTGGCCGAGCTCAAGGCGGTGCGCGAGGTCTTCGGCGACAGCACCCCGGCGATGAGTTCCACCAAGTCTCTGACCGGGCATTCGCTGGGCGCCACCGGCGTGCAGGAAGCGATCTACTCGCTGTTGATGATGGAGAACGACTTCATCGCCGCCTCGGCCAACGTCAGCGACCTGGACGACGAGGCCCAGGGCTTCGATATCGTCACCAGCCGCCGTGATGGCGTGAAGCTGGATCGCGTACTGTCCAACAGCTTCGGCTTTGGCGGTACCAATGCCTGTCTGGTGCTGCAGCGCTTCAACGACTGATCCAGCCCGGCCAGGTAATAACACGACGGCGCCCCTCGGGGCGCCGTCGTTGTTTGTGGATTGCGCTATTCCCACTACCAGGGAGAGCAAGACGATATTGCTGACAAAGTGTTGTCTGAAAAACACGAAAAATGGGTAGGTTTGTTGCGCTGCAATAGCGCGTGCTACAACTCCGAACACGGTCAGCTTGCGCTCCAGAAACTCCCGTCGCGATCCTGCGCGCGCAACCGCCGATCAGGACCTTGTCCTGCAGGAACCATCCCGACTCCCTCTTTCATCAAGGATGATGAGCATGAACCTACGCCTTACGCTTTCTGTCGCCGTGCTTGGCTGCACCACCCTGCTGACCGGCTGCGAGAACATGTCCACCGACAGCATGATCAACACCGGGCTCGCCGGCTTCAACGCCGCCACCATCAGCGACGCCGAGGTCAAGGCCATGTCTGACCAGAGCTGCCAGCAGATGGACAGCCAATCCGTCCTGGCGTCGCCCGACTCTGAGTATGCACAGCGCCTGGAACGCATTGCCGACCGCCTGGGCCACCAGATCGAAGGCACCCCGGTCAACTACAAGGTCTACATGACCGACGACATCAACGCCTGGGCCATGGCCAACGGCTGCGTGCGTGTCTACAGCGGGCTGATGGACATGATGAACGACAACGAGATCGAGGGTGTGCTGGGTCATGAACTGGGTCACGTGGCCCTGGGGCATAGCCGCAAGGCCATGCAGACGGCCTACGCCACCTCGATCGCCAGAGACGCCATGGCGGCATCCGGCAACAGCGCGATGGCGACCCTGTCAGACTCTCAACTGGGTGACCTGAGCGAGAAGTTCATCAACGCCCAATTCTCCCAGAGTCAGGAAAGCGACGCCGACAACTTCTCCTTTGATCTACTGACCGAGCGAGACATTCCTCGCGAGGGCCTGATGACCGGCTTCCAGAAGTTCGCCGAGCTCGACGGCGGCGAAAGCAGCCTGATGTCGTCACACCCGGGTTCCAAGGAACGCGCCGACAATATCCGCGAGCGCCTGGCCAACGGCTAGGACTGGCGATACGTGGCAGCTTCAGCCCTTGCATGCTCGGAGCTGCCACACTCGCTTGGCCCGCACCAACGACAAAAGGAGAAAACCATGAGCGACAGCACCTCGAATGAAAGCGTTATCGCAACGCTGAAGCCTTCGATTCTGGCGGGAGTGGGTTCGCTGATAGTTGGATTTTTGCTCGCATCGATTGGAACGTTATTCGCAAAGCAAATCTGGCGATTTTTTTATGACATCTACATCGGCATATACTACGGAGACCCATTGTTTCCTCTGAAAGAATCACATGTTGTTATTGCGCTTTGGGCGATCTGTCTTATTATCCCCATCTGCAAGATCATTGGCTTGGCCAACACCAAGTTTGATATCACACCGCGCCGAGTCTACTACTATCACGGCGTCTTGAATCGCCGCGTGGATCAGTTGGAGATCGCACGCATCCGCGACCTGTCGACATCAGAGCCTTTGCTGCTCAGGCTCTTTGGTTTGGGCAACCTGATACTGCTGACGGCAGACCGGACCCATCCGCAACAACTTATTCCCGGCATCAGGGACGTTCACGGCATGCGAGAGCGTGTACATGACCTGAGCGTTGCCGAAAGACAGCGGACAGGCTATCAGGAGATGGAAAACACCACCGAAGCGACGGCTTGACCGCCTTTTCTTTCGGCGATCGGCGATGATGCCGAGCGCCCCAAGACCGGCCCCAGTGGGGCCGGATCGCGTTCAGCGACTGACACTGCGCGCCAGTTCTTCGGGCGCGGGCCTCGGCACGCTGGAGATCTCTTCCAGGCGCGCCTCGATCCAGGCTTCGGTCTCGACCAGCACCTCTTCAGGGGTGCGTCCTTCGGTGGCGATAGGCTCGCCCACCACCAGCGAGATGCGGCCAGGCCGCTTGATCCAGTCACGCCCCGGCCAGCATTCGCCGGCGTTGTGGGCCACCGGCACCACCGGCACCCCGGCGCGGCAGGCGATCACCGCCCCACTCTTGTTGTAGCGGCGACGCTTGCCTGGCTCTACCCGGGTTCCCTCGGGAAAGATCAGCACCGACAACCCCTCCTTGAGCCGCTGGCCTCCCTGGCTCAGTACCTGGCGCATGGCCCGGGCAGGCTTGGAGCGGTCCAGGGCGATGGGGTGCAACAGGCGCAGCCCCCAGCCAAAGATCGGAAAGTTCAACAGTTCCTTCTTGAGCACCGTGCACACCGGAGGCTTGAGCAACTGCAGGTAGACGGTTTCCCACTCGCACTGGTGATTGGACAGGATCACCACCGGCCCATCGGGCAGTTTTTCACGCCCCTTCATCTCGTAGCGCACCCCGCACACCAGGCTGAACCAGGCGATGATGAAGTGGTTGTAGAGGTTGAGCAGCCGATAGCGCGAGCGCAGTGGCAGCAGCGGCGCCGGCGGCAGAAACAGCAAGCCACACACCAGCATCGCGGCAAAATAGCCAATATAGAAGATCACGCTGCGCAGCAGATTCATGCGTCCTTCCCCTGACTCGTCGCCTGGCAGGCCACGTCTTCCCGCGCTCGACACCAGGTGTCGAGCATGCGACCCACCTCGAGCCGCCAGGGTTTCTGGTGTACCCCGAACACTTCCAGCACCCGGCGACAGTTGAGCACCCGGCGCAGCGGCTGATCATGGTGGTGGCTGAGCGCCTTCACCTCGCCCAGCGCGATATTTTCGCCCTGGCCTTCCAGACGCGTGCCCAACTGGGTGCGCACCATGCACACGAAGGTATAGGCGCTGACCGGCTCTACCCCGGCCAGATGGTAGCTACCCCAGGCATTGGCGCCGCAGGACTGCTGCTGCAGCATGCCGATCAGCGCCATGGCCACGGCATCAGCGGACGTCGGGCACAGGGTCACGTCGGTCTCGGCGGGCACGGTGCCACCATCGATCAGGGTATCGAGCAGTTCGCCGAGCCAGGCGTGGCTACCCTCCAGGGCGAACATGGGACCGACCCGCACGATCAGGTGCTCGGGGCACTCGGCACGGATGCGGTCGCCCGTCGCCACCAGCCGGCGCAGCCCCTCGTCCCGGGGGGCCGGAATCACGTGCTCGTCGATGGGCGAATCGTGGCCATCCTCGTAGAGCTGGTCACAGACGCACCACACCAGCGGTATGCCAACGTCACGGCACGCCTCCATGCAGGCCTCGACCGCCTCGGCGTGTTCGACCACCGCAGCGGGCGGCACGCTGAAGGGGCGCGACAAGGGGGGAATGATCAGCGCGTCCGGCGCCAGCGTACGCAGCGCTTCAGGATCCACGCGGGTCGCGGGATCGATCACCAGCTCGGTATCACCGCGCCGATTGCTTTCCCGCGCCAGGGCCAGGGACAGACAATGCCCGGCGTCCAGAATCAGCAGCTTCACGACGACTCCTCGTCCATGAGAGCGCCGCACGAGACTCGTACGACGCCCTGGCGTTACGGCCGGTGTCCAGACGCTGCGACAGGAATAGCGGCGAGAACCGCCACTCGCACATCACGCCCGAGGACACCAAAGGGCCATATTCTACACCAACTGCTCATCGATCAGCGCCCCTCTTGGAGGTAGCAGACTCTCGCCATCCATCGAGGTGGAAACGTCTGGCTGCCGGTTGGCGCGATCAGCCGACGCTGGTCGCAAGGCCCACCAGGCTGACCGCCACCAGCACCACCCCGAGCACCCGGAAGAACACCTCGGAGCGAGCACCGAGCAGCGCCTGGTGGACTCGCTCGCCGAGTACATGGCCCACCATGGCGCAGGGCAACAGCCACAGGTGATGCTCGAGCTGCAGGTCCACTCCGGCGATGATGAAGGACACCATCTTGATCACCACCAGGATGAACCACAGCACAAACAGGGTGTCGCGCAACTGGTGCTTGGCCACATGGGAAGCGAATACCGCGACGATCAGCGGAGCGCCGATCAGCGATGCTCCGCTGACGTAGCCGCCCAGCGCCAGCAGCACCACGTCCACCGTCTTGCTGCGGCTACGAAAGGGGCGATTGAGGGCGTAGCTGGCGCCGTAGACGATCACGATCACGAAGATCACCGCCGTCATCAGCTCAGCCGGCAGGGTCAAGAGGCCGACCACCCCGATCAGCTTGGGCACGATCATGATCGCCAGCGCGCGCTTCAAGTAGCGCCAGTCGATATTGCTGTCGCCGGTATTGCCGGTCTGCTGGATCTGACGATGGCCGCGCCAGGCGATCCAGCTCGAGAAGATCAACAGATGCACCGCCACCAGCGGCAGGAACACCAGTGGCTCATCGAGCACCAGCAGCAGGAAGGGCAGCGCCAGCACCGCCCCACCGAACCCCAGACTGGAGCGCACGAAACCGCTCCAGCAGAAGATCAGCCCGATCAACGCGTACTGGTACCACAACAGATCCTGCATCCGCCGCTCCCTCTGGATCACCACTAAAATTATTTGTCTGCTTATCACTTTAGCCTGTCTGGCTGCACGGCAACATAAGACATCAGTGGAGATAGAGAGGCATCCGTCTCGCAAGGAGTGGGTTGGAAGACCCGGCCTTCAGCCCCTATGCTGAATTTGCCAAAACGAGCATTTCCCACTCTCATCATCGCAGGAGAGCACGCCATGGAATGGCTGGAAGATCTTGTCGACTACCTGACCGAGCACGACATCAAGCTGGCCACCGCGGAGTCCTGCACCGCCGGTCTGATCGCCTCGGAACTGGCCCGCGTACCTGGCAGCGGCCAGGTCATCGACAGCGGACTGGCCGTCTACTCGCCTGAGGCCAAGAACCGCTACCTCGGGATCCCCTTCGAGACCATCTCGCGCTACGGCCTGACCGGCGAGGAGATCACCCGGGAGATGGTGCTGGGCACCCTGAACAACTCCAACGCCAAGCTGGCGATCGCCAACACCGGCATCGCCGGCCCAGGCGAACCCGAGGATGGACCGCCCAAGGGCACGGTGTGCCTGGGCTGGGGTTTTCGCTACGAGGACAAGATCTACGTGATCACCACCACCGAGCATTTCGACGGGGATCGCAACGAGGTCCGCCTGGCGGCGGCCCATCATGCCCTCAAACGGGTGTGTGACTGGCACCGCGACATTCGCGACGGCAAGCTCGCGCCCTACTGGCGTGAGCACGACTGACACCCCAATCCCGCAAGGAGGCACGGATGACCCACGACGATATCGACCAGTTGCAGCGCATCATCGCGCGTGAACTCGAAGTCCAGCCCGGGGCGGACATCAGGGATGAAATTCAGCGGCGCCAGGCGTTTCTGATCGACCAGCTTCACACCACCGGCCAGCACTGCCTGGTGCTCGGCATCAGTGGCGGCGTGGACTCGACCAGCGCCGGCCTGCTGGCCCAGCGGGCGGTCGAGGCGGCGCGGGAGCGACTGCCCGAAGCACGCTTCATCGCCATGCGCCTGCCCTATGGCGAGCAGCAGGATGATGACGACGCCTGGCAGGCGCTGGACGCCATCCAGCCGGACGAGTGCCTGACGGTCAATATCAAGCCGGCCAGCGACGCCATGCTGGAAGCGCTGGAGCAGGCAGGCCTTGAGTTTCGCGACCAGGCCCACCGCGACTTCGTGATGGGCAATATCAAGGCGCGCCAGCGGATGATCGCCCAGTACGCCGTGGCCGGCGCTCAAGGAGGCCTGGTCATCGGCACCGACCAGGCCGCCGAGGCAGTGATGGGCTTCTACACCAAGCACGGTGACGGCGCCTGCGACCTGGTGCCCCTGGCCGGCCTGACCAAGGGCCAGGTCCGCGACATGGCTGCACAACTGGGCGCCCCGGATACCCTGGTCAACAAGGTGCCGACGGCGGACCTGGAGTCACTGCGCCCGCAATTGAGCGACGAGGAAGCCCTCGGCGTCAGCTACGCCGCCATCGACCGCTTCCTCACCGGCGAGAGTGTCGCCCCCGAGGACGCCGAGCGCATCATCGCCACCTGGCGGCGCACCGCCCACAAGCGTGCCATGCCCAGGACGCCCTGATACCCCGGGCACTTGAGGCGAAGCGCCTTGGCCGAAGAGAGACGCTGCAAGAGAAAGAGGCACTTGGCGAGAAGAGGCACTGCACTGAAGAGGCGCTGACCAAAAAAGAAGACCCGGAACGCAAGGAGGCCCTGCCGATGCAGGGCCTCCTTGGTTTGCTAATGACGCCATTTGATGGCATCCACAACGGGACTTAGAACGGGATCTCGTCGTCGAAGTCGTCGAAGTTGCCCGGGTCCGGTGCGCCGAAGCCGCCCTTCTGACCACCGCCCTGGTTGGGCGCCTGCTGGGGCGGACGGTTCTGCTGAGCGCCACCCTGCTGGCCACCGCCAAAGTTGCCGCCCTGCTGGGGCTGGCCGCCACCGAAGTTGCCACCCTGCTGGGGCTGGCCACCACCGAAGTTGCCACCCTGCTGGGGCTGACCACCACCGAAGTTGCCACCGCCCTGCTGGGGCTGACCACCGCCGAAGTTGCCGCCGCCCTGAGGGCCGCCGCCGAAGCCGCCACCCTGGCCGCCTTCACCGCGACCATCGAGCATCTGCATGTCGTTGGCGACGATCTCGGTGGAGTAGCGATCCTGGCCGTTCTGGTCCTGCCACTTGCGGGTCTGCAGGCGACCTTCGATGTACAGCTTCGAGCCCTTCTTGAGGTACTGCTGGGAAATCTCGGCCAGCTTGTTGAACATCACCACCCGGTGCCATTCGGTGCGTTCCTGGCGCTGGCCGCTCTGGCGGTCCATCCAGGTATCGGTGGTCGCGAGGTTCAGGTTGGCCACGGCGGTGCCGGACGGTGTAAAGCGTACCTCCGGATCCTGGCCGAGGTTGCCGATGAGGATGACCTTGTTGACGCCACGGGCCATGGTTGACTCCTTGATGCAGACAATGGGTGCCGGGCCGGCGGGCAGGATAGCTGCCACGCCCCCGATGACAATCGGTCGGCGTCGATTGGTCGACGCCACAAAAGCGGATGTCGCTACTATACGCGAGATCGAGACGATTCGCCGCCGTGAAGAACGGCTCGGCACTCGAGCGCAGACAGTGTGCGGCGACGTGATGTCGCGACAAGGTGCCGACACCAGGCGCCGCGACTATCTACCGCGGCTATCTACCGCAACTATCTACCGCTACCTAGGAGCGCCGGGTCGAAGAACGGGTCAGTCGCGCCAGCGCCTCGGTGTCCAGGGTGGCGCGATCCACCTTCAAGTAAGCCAGCCGCTCTTCCGGCACCACCAGCACGTCCTCGACCCCGGCGACGGCGGCAAAGCGCGCCATCAGGTTGTCCAGGGTATCGCTCTCGTGCTCGTCGGCCAGGGCCACCACCTCGCTGGACAGGTGGCGCGGCGCGCGCATGCCGAGCATCAGCACGAACCAGCCAAGCCCCAGCAGCGCTGCCCCCAGGAACACCGCCGACAGCCCGAACTGCTGGGCCAGGAAGCCGCCCATCACGCCACCGAGGAAGGCCCCCAGGAACTGGCTGGTGGAATAGACCCCCATGGCCGTGCCCTTGGCCCCGGCCGGCGCCAGCTTGCTGATCATCGACGGCAGGGTGGCCTCGAGCAGGTTGAAGGCGGTAAAGAAGGCCAGCAGCCAGGCGCCCAGGGCTACCAGGCCCGAACCGGCGAGGCCCAGCCCGACCAGACTCAGGGTGATGGTAGCGATGGCACCCAGGCACATCAGCTTCATCTTGCGCTTCTTCTCGGCCACGATCACCAGCGGCACCATGGCGACGAAGGACAGTCCCATCACCACCAGGTAGACCAGGCCATGGCGGGCTTCGACGACGCCGGCATCGACCAGCTTGAACGGCACCGCGGTGAAGATCGCCATCAGGATCAGGTGCAGGCTGAAGATGGAGGCGTCCATGCGCCACAGGTCCATGCGCCCGAGGATGCTGGCGAGCTGCCCGCGGTCGAGGCCGACGTCACGATGGCCGCGCCGGCGCGGCGCCGGCGGCACCAGCTTCCACAGCACCAGCATCCCCAGCGCCGCCAGCAGGGCGGTGAAGTAGAACACCCCGGCCAGGCCAAAGTGGCTGGCCACCAGCGGGCCGAGCACCATGGCGACGCCAAAGGCCACGCCGATCGACAGACCGATGGTCGCCATGGCGGCGGTGCGAACCTGCTCGCGGGTCTGGTCGGCCAGAAGCGCCATGATGGCGGCGGCCACCGCACCGCTGCCCTGCAGACTGCGACCGACAATCATCATGGCGATGGAGTCCGCCTGGGCGGCGACCACGCTGCCGATCAGAAACAGCCCCAAGCCAGCAGCAATCACCGGCTTGCGCCCGATGCGATCCGACAGCAGACCGAAGGGAATCTGCAGTACCGCCTGGGTCAGGCCATAGACGCCGAGCGCCAGCCCCACCAGCAGAGGGGTGGCCCCGACCAGGTGGTCGGCGTTGAGGGCGAGTACGGGCAACACCATGAACAGCCCGAGCATGCGTGTGGCGTAGAGCCCCGCCAGACCGACGATGGCGCGCCGCTCGGAGGCTAACAAGAGTCTGGCCTTGGACATGAACGAATTCCGGCTTGAGAGCGGGGAGAGAGCCCCGAAGGTGGACCGCATATTCTAGCGCCTGGGGGCGATCCAGAAAATGCCGACACTCGAGTCATTTCACAAGCGTCTTTTCACCGGTGGCTTTGCCGGCCGGGCGACCGGCCACGTATAATCGACCTTTTGCCGCGTCTTCGAGGTGGGAATGGACAAGATTCTGGTCAGGGGTGCCCGCACCCACAACCTCAAGCAGATCGACGTCGAACTACCCCGTGACAAGCTGATCGTGGTCACCGGGCTGTCTGGCTCCGGCAAGTCGTCGCTGGCCTTCGATACCCTCTACGCCGAGGGGCAGCGCCGCTACGTGGAGTCGCTGTCCACCTATGCGCGCCAGTTCCTGTCGATGATGGAAAAGCCCGACGTGGACCATATCGAGGGGCTGTCGCCGGCGATCTCCATCGAGCAGAAGTCCACCTCCCACAACCCGCGCTCCACCGTCGGCACCATCACCGAGATCTACGATTACCTGCGCCTGCTGTTCGCCCGTGCCGGCACCCCGCGCTGCCCGGAACACGGCGAGGACCTCGAGGCCCAGACCATCTCGCAGATGGTCGACCAGGTGATGGCGCTGCCGGAAGGCAGCAAGCTGATGCTGCTGGCCCCGGTGGTCAGCGGTCGCAAGGGCGAGCACCTGCAGCTGCTGGCAGAGCTGCGCTCCCAGGGCTTTGTACGCGCCATGGTCGACGGCCAGGTGCTGGAACTCGACGACGTGCGCCCGCTGGACAAGAACCGCAAGCACGACATCAGCGTGGTGGTGGACCGCATCAAGGTACGCGAAGGCCTCGAGCAGCGCCTGGCGGAATCCTTCGAGACCGCCCTGGGTCTGGCCGACGGTACCGCCATGGTCCACTTCATGGACGGCGAACAGGACGACATGGCGTTCTCGGCGCGCTTCGCCTGTCCGGTCTGCGGCTACTCCATCGCCGAACTCGAACCGCGGATGTTCTCGTTCAACAACCCGGCCGGCGCCTGCCCCACCTGCGATGGCCTGGGGGTGCAGCAGTTCTTCGACCCGGAAAAGCTGATCAGCCACCCGGAGCTGTCTCTGGCGGAAGGCGTGATCAAGGGCTGGGACCGGCGCAGCGTCTACTACTTCAACCAGCTGAAGTCGGTGGCCGAGCACTACCGCTTCACCCTGGAGACACCGTGGCAGGATCTGGCCCGCCACGAGCGCGAGGTGATCCTCAACGGCAGCGGCAAGGACGACATCGCCTTCAGCTACGTCAATGATCGTGGCAAGAAGGTCACCCGCGAGCATCCCTTCGAGGGCGTGCTGCCGAACATGCAGCGCCGCTACCGCGAGACCGAGTCGAGCATGGTCCGCGAGGAACTCGCCCGCTATATCGCGGTGCAGCCCTGCCGCACCTGCGAGGGCTCGCGCCTGCGCAAGGAAGCCCGCCACGTGTTCGTCGACGACACCACCCTGCCCGAGGTGGTGCGCCTGCCGATCGGCGACGCCCAGCGCTACTTCAGTGAACTGAGCCTGCCTGGCCGGCGCGGCGAGATCGCCGAGAAGATCCTCAACGAGATCTCGGCGCGGCTCGAGTTTCTGGTCAACGTCGGCCTCGACTACCTCAACCTGGAGCGCAGCGCCGAGACCCTGTCCGGTGGCGAGGCCCAGCGCATCCGCCTGGCCAGCCAGATCGGTGCCGGCCTGGTGGGCGTGATGTACATCCTCGACGAGCCCTCCATCGGCCTGCACCAGCGCGACAACGACCGCCTGCTGCAGACCCTGGAACGCCTGCGCGACCTGGGTAACACGGTGATCGTGGTCGAACACGACGAGGACGCGATCCGTGCCGCCGACCACGTGCTCGACATCGGCCCCGGCGCCGGTGTCCATGGCGGCGAGATCGTCGCCGAAGGCACCCCGGAGGAGGTCATGGCCAACCCGGCCTCGCTGACCGGTCAGTACCTGTCCGGTACCCGCGCCATCGAGGTACCGCCCTGGCGCATCCCCGGCAACCCGGAAAAGATGCTCAAGCTCACCGGCGCCTCGGGCAACAACCTCCAGGACGTCACCCTGGAGCTGCCGCTCGGGCTGTTCGTGTGCGTTACCGGGGTGTCCGGCTCGGGCAAGTCGACCTTGATCAACTCGACCCTGATGCCGATCGCCGCGCGCGAGCTGAACAAGGCCACTACCCTGACGCCGTCACCCTACACCGGCATCGAGGGGCTCGATCAGCTCGACAAGATCATCGACATCGACCAGAGCCCGATCGGCCGCACGCCGCGCTCCAACCCGGCGACCTACACCGGCATCTTCACCCCCATTCGTGAACTGTTCGCCGGCACCCAGGAGGCGCGCTCACGCGGCTACAAGCCCGGCCGCTTCTCGTTCAACGTCAAGGGCGGGCGCTGCGAGGCGTGTCAGGGCGAGGGCATGATCAAGGTCGAGATGCACTTCCTGCCGGATATCTATGTGCCCTGCGACGTGTGCAAGGGCAAGCGCTACAACCGCGAGACCCTGGATATCCACTACAAGGGCAAGACCATCGATGAGGTGCTGGAGATGACCGTGGAGGAGGCGCTGGAGTTCTTCAGCCCGGTGCCCGCCATCGCCCGTCGTCTGCAGACCCTGGTCGACGTGGGCCTGACCTACATCCGCCTGGGCCAGAGCGCCACCACCCTGTCCGGCGGCGAGGCCCAGCGGGTCAAGCTGGCCCGGGAGCTGGCCAAGCGCGATACCGGCAAGACCCTGTACATCCTCGACGAGCCCACCACCGGCCTGCACTTCGAGGACATCCGCCAGCTGCTGACGGTGCTGCACCGGCTGCGCGACCACGGCAACACCGTGGTGGTCATCGAGCACAACCTTGACGTGATCAAGACCGCCGACTGGCTGATCGACCTGGGCCCGGAGGGCGGGTCCGGCGGTGGACGCATCATCGCCGAGGGCACCCCGGAACAGCTCGCCGAGATGGAGGTCTCCCACACCGGACGCTTCCTCAAGCCGCTGCTCAAACGCGCCGCCCCCACCTCGCGCAAGGGCGACAAGGAAACCGCCACCGCCTGAAGGCCCGCGGGTGGAACGCGTGTAGCCGCAGACAAGGCGACAATCGAAAACACCGATGACAGAAGCCGCGAAAGGGGAAGGCCAAGGCCTTCCCCTTTTCTGTTCCTGATGGTTCGCGCTTTGTTTCACACAGAAGCGCGAGGACACAGCAGCGTCAGCCACACCCTACCTAAAGGCTGCTCTCGTGCAGGATGCCCTTCAAGGCAAGCGCCCGCCGGGCGGTCTGTTCCAGTCGACAGGAGGCGGCGACGATGCTGCGGATGGTGCCATCCTGATAGCGGGCATAGGCGTAGCCGCACTCGGCGTCGCGGAAGGTGATCCAGGCGCGCTGCACGTCTCTTAGCGCGTCCACCGGGAGATACCCACGTCAGGATTCCCCTCGTCCTGCTCGCGCATCAACGCGCGCAGCTCCTGATACTGGGCGTTGAGCAGTTCATCCCACACCCGGGTCTCCTGGGCCAGGCAATCGACGATGCCCAGGGTCGTGGCCCCGCCCGGGGTCTGCTGGCAGGCGTCGGCGGCGAGTCCGATGCAGTCACCGACCGCCCCCTGGCCCATCTGTACAAAGCAGTCGCGCACCTCGGCGGCGTCGACCGTGGGCGCCGCACTGCCCCCCACCTCGGCCAATGATGACGCCTGGGCAGCCTCCTTGCCCGCTTCTCCTGGATCGCCCGGCGTCTGCGCCACGGCGATGACTGGCGATAGCACCAGCATCGACAACAGCCTCTGCCACGTCCTTTGCATGCCTTTCCCCCGTTACCTTGTCCCTGACTGACAGCATAGGGGAAGCCACGCCGTGCGGACACGCAGCCCTGGCGCTTGTGTCATCGCTGCCCCTGGTGGCCAAGCCTCTGGTGCCGGCCAGCTTCCGGTCACCGTGCACAAGGAACTCGTCGACAAATGACAGACATAAAAAAACCGACACCCGGAGGTGTCGGTTTCGCGTCGTGTCGAAGCGCTGTCGAAAGGATTACTCCTCGCCGACGGCCTCTTCTTCAACGACGGGGCGATCGACCAGCTCGACGTAGGCCATGGGGGCGTTATCGCCGGTGCGGAAACCGCACTTGAGAATACGGACGTAACCGCCCGGACGCTCGACGTAACGCGGACCCAGCTCATTGAAGAGCTTGCCGACCGCTTCCTTCGAGCGGGTACGGCTGAAGGCCAGACGCCGGTTGGCGACGCTGTCTTCCTTGGCCAGGGTGATGAGCGGCTCGATATGACGACGCAGCTCCTTGGCCTTGGGAAGGGTTGTCTTGATCACTTCGTGCTCGACCAGCGACACGCTCATGTTGCGAAACATGGCCTGGCGGTGCGAGCTGGTACGATTGAGGTGACGACCACTCTTACGATGACGCATGGTTGTGATTCCTTACCAAACTGGGACTCGAGCCGACGCTTAGGCGGTGGCCTTGTCGTCCTTCAGGCTAGCCGGCGGCCAATTTTCAAGCCGCATGCCAAGGGACAGACCACGAGCAGCCAACACGTCCTTGATCTCGTTCAAGGACTTCTTGCCGAGGTTCGGGGTCTTCAACAGCTCCACCTCGGTGCGCTGAATCAGATCGCCGATGTAGTAGATATTCTCGGCTTTCAGGCAGTTGGCGCTACGAACGGTCAACTCGAGATCGTCTACGGGGCGCAGCAGGATGGGATCGATATGATCCTCTTCCTCGACCACTTCCTGTTCCTTGTCGGCTTCCAGGTCGACGAACGCTGCCAGCTGCTCTTGCAGGATGGTCGCGCTGCGACGGATCGCCTCTTCCGGATCCAGGGTGCCGTCGGTTTCCAGGTTGATGATCAGCTTGTCGAGGTCGGTGCGCTGTTCGACGCGGGCGGCTTCGACGCTGTAGGAAACGCGGCGCACGGGGCTGAAGGTCGCATCCAGCTGCAGACGGCCGATGGTGCGTGTCTCGTCGTCGGCTTCGCTGCGGACATCCGCAGGCTCATAGCCGCGACCACGGGCCACCTTCAGCTGCATCTTGAGCTCGGCGCCTTCATTGACGTGGGCGATGACGTGCTCGGGGTTGACCACTTCGACGTCGTGATCGACGGCGATGTCACCAGCGGTGACGACGGCCGGGCCCTGCTTGTTCAGCGAGAGCATCGCCTCGTCGCGGCTGTGCATCTTGATCGCCACGTCCTTGAGGTTCAGGAGGATTTCGATGACATCTTCCTGGACACCCTCGATCGCGCTGTACTCATGGTCGACGCCGGCGATCTCGGTCTCCACCACGGCGCAGCCGGGCATGGACGAGAGCAGGATACGACGCAGAGCATTGCCCAACGTGTGGCCGAAGCCACGCTCGAACGGCTCGAGCACGATCTTTGCGTGGTGTGCGCTGATCTCTTCGACCTTGATGTCGCGAGGACGGAGAAACTCTGTCACTGAACGCTGCATATGAACACCTTTCAGGCTGCCAAACGAATACTCGGTAATAACCGCCGCCCTCCCGGAGGAGGGCGGCGCGGACGGACCGCTTACTTCGAGTACAGCTCGACGATCAGTTGCTCGTTGATGTCGGCAGTCAGGTCACCGCGCTCAGGCAGGGCCTTGAAGGTGCCTTCCATCTTCTTGGCGTCGAGTTCGATCCAGGCCACGTCGCCACGGTTGGCGGCGATGCTCAGGGCGTTCTGGATACGCGCCTGTTGCTTGGCCTTTTCACGAACGGATACCACGTCGCCGGGCTTGACCTGGTAGGAGGCCACGTTGACGGTCTTGCCGTTGACGGCAATCGCCTTGTGGCTTACCAGCTGACGAGCCTCGGAGCGAGTGGCGCCAAAGCCCATGCGGTAGACGACGTTGTCCAGTCGGGACTCAAGCAGCTGCAGCAACAACTCACCGGTCGCACCCTTCAGGCGGGCGGCTTCCTTGTAGTAGTTGCGGAACTGCTTTTCGAGTACGCCGTACATGCGACGTACTTTCTGCTTCTCGCGAAGCTGCAAGCCGTAGTCGGAAAGACGCTGACGGCGCTGGCCGTGCACACCCGGAATCTGTTCGGATTTGCACTTTTTCTCGAAGGGAGTGACACCGCTCTTGAGGAAGAGGTCGGTACCTTCCCGGCGAGACAGTTTGCACTTCGGTCCAATGTAACGAGCCATGAATCTGTCTCCTTAAACGCGGCGTTTCTTCGGCGGACGGCAGCCATTGTGGGGAATGGGCGTCGCGTCGGTGATGCTTTGCACGCGGAAGCCGGCGGCGTTGAGTGCACGCACGGCGGATTCACGGCCAGGACCGGGGCCCTTGACCAGCACGTCGACGTTTTTCACACCATACTCGGCTGCAGCAGTTGCTGCACGCTCGCTTGCCACTTGAGCAGCGAACGGGGTGCTCTTGCGAGAACCACGAAAACCCGAACCACCGGCTGTCGCCCAGGAAAGAGCGTTGCCCTGGCGGTCTGTGATCGTAATGATCGTGTTGTTAAAAGAGGCATGGATATGCGCAACGGCATCCACTACCTGCTTTTTAACCTTTTTACGGTTGCTACGCGGGTTAGCCATGTTGATGTCAATTCCTGTCTTTACGCCAGAACGTGCGTGTTATTTGCGGATCGGCTTACGCGGTCCCTTACGGGTACGCGCGTTGGTCTTGGTGCGCTGACCGCGCATCGGAAGACCACGACGATGACGCAGACCACGGTAGCAACCCAAGTCCATGAGACGCTTGATGTTCAGCGTCACATCACGACGAAGGTCGCCTTCAACGGTATACTTGCCGACTTCACTACGCAGGCTGTCGATCTCTTCAGATGACAGATCCTGGATCTTGGTGGTCGGCGCGATGCCGGTCGCTTCACAGATTTCCTGTGCGCGAGTACGGCCAATCCCGAAGATGTAGGTCAGCGAGATCGCCGCATGCTTGTTGTCCGGGATATTGACGCCTGCAATACGGGCCATCAGCTTACTCCGAAGTTTGAGCGGCTTGCTCGGTTAATCAACTACAAAAGGCGCAATAGCATACCCCCTTCCCGTCATTAGGGCAAGGGGTATGCCAGCACCCGGTTCAATTCAGGCCAGGATTAACCCTGGCGCTGCTTGTGCCGCGGCTCGGTGCAGATGACGCGAACAGCGCCATTGCGACGAATGATCTTGCAATTGCGGCACATTTTCTTCACGGAAGCTCGAACTTTCATCGTTCTCTCCAAAATCGGCTTGCGGCGTGCCAAATCGGCCTGCGGCGCCTTAGCGCATGATGCCGCCGCTACCGTAGCCTTTCAGGTTGGACTTCTTCATCACCGACTCATACTGGTGCGACATGAGGTGCGACTGCACCTGGGCCATGAAGTCCATGATGACCACGACCACGATCAGCAGCGAGGTACCGCCAAAGAAGAACGGCACGTTCCACGCTACGATCAGGAACTGGGGCATCAGGGAAACCGCAGTGATGTAGAGAGCGCCGAACAGGGTCAGACGAGTCATGACCTTGTCGACATAACGAGCGGTCTGCTCGCCAGGACGAATCCCCGGCAGGAAGGCACCCGACTTCTTGAGGTTGTCGGCCACATCCTTGGGGTTGAAGACCAGCGCTGTGTAAAAGAAGCAGAAGAATACCACCGCCGCCGCGAAAAGCAAGATATAAAGGGGCTGACCTGGGGCCAACGCCTGGGACGCGCGCTGCAACCATTCCATGCCGTCGCCCGCACCTACCCACTGACCGAGTGAGGCGGGGAACAACAGGATGCTCGAGGCAAAGATGGCCGGAATGACACCCGCCATGTTGACCTTGAGCGGCAGGTAGCTGCTCTGCCCTGCATACATCTTGTTGCCTACCTGGCGGCGCGGGTAGTTCACCGTAATCCGGCGCTGGCCGCGTTCGATGAACACGACGAACGCCACGGTGGCGATACCCAGAAGGCTAAGCGCCAACAGCGGCAACACATTCCACGCGCCCTCGTTGCGGGCAAGCTCGAAGGCTTGAGCCACAGCTCCGGGCAGGCCGGCGACGATACCCGCGAAGATCAGCAGCGAAATGCCGTTGCCGATGCCCTTCTCGGTGATCTGCTCACCCAGCCACATCAAGAACACCGCGCCACTCACGAAGGTGATGATCGCGGTGAAATAGAAGCTGAGATCGGCCGTATAGGCAATGCCTTGGCTGGCCAGACCCACGGACATGCCGGTGGCCTGAACCAGGGCCAGCACCACCGTGCCGTAGCGCGTGTACTGGCTGATCTTGCGGCGGCCGCTCTCGCCCTCCTTCTTCAACTGCTCGAGGTGGGGCGAGACGGCGGTCAGGAGCTGCATGATGATCGACGCCGAGATGTACGGCATGATGCCGAGGGCGAGGATACTCATGCGCTCCAGGGCACCGCCCGAGAACATGTTGAACATGCCCAGGATGGTGCCCTGCTGCTCCCTGAACAAGGCAGCAAGCTGGTCAGGATTGATACCGGGAACGGGTATGTGGGCACCGATACGGTAGACCACGATGGCGAGGAGCACGAAGCGCAGACGCGCCCACAGTTCACTCAGACCGCTGCCCATCGCCGGCATGTTTCCTGACTTGGCCATTTAGTCCTCTACCTTGCCACCGGCGGCTTCGATCGCTGCGCGGGCACCCTTGGTGACCCGCAGACCGCGAACGGTGACCGCCTTGTTCAGATCGCCGGAAAGGATCACCTTCGCATGCTGCGTGGAATCCTTCAGCACATTGGCTTCCTTGAGGCTTTCCAGAGTGACTTCGTCACCCGCGACCTTGGCCAGCTCGGCCAGGCGGACTTCCTCGGAAACCAAAGACTTGGCGGAGGTGAAACCAAACTTCGGCAGACGACGCTGCAGGGGCATCTGACCGCCCTCGAAGCCGGGCTTCACGCTGCCACCGCTGCGCGACTTCTGGCCCTTGTGGCCACGGCCGCCGGTCTTGCCCAGACCGGAACCGATGCCACGACCGACGCGCTTTTCAGCGTGCTTGGAGCCCGGTGCCGGGCTCAGGCTGTTAAGTTTCATGGATTACTCTCCCTCAACACGCACAAGGTAGTTGACCTTGTGGATCATGCCGCGAACGGCAGGGGTGTCTTCCAGTTCAACCGTGTGACCGATGCGGCGCAGGCCGAGGCCCTTCATGGTGGCCTTGTGCTTGGCCAACGTGCCGATGGTGCTGCGGGTCTGGGTAACCTTGATCGTAGCTGCCATGGTGTATTACCCCGTGATCGCTTCGACTGAGAGACCGCGCTTGGCGGCCACGTCTTCCGGCGACTGCATGGAAGCCAGGCCATTCACGGTCGCGCGGACCACGTTCACCGGATTGGTGGAGCCATAGCACTTGGCCAGCACGTTGTGCACGCCGGCCAATTCCAGCACGGAGCGCATGGCGCCGCCGGCGATGATACCAGTACCGTCAGAGGCCGGCTGCATGTACACCTTGGAGGCGCCATGACGTGCCTTGACCGGATACTGGAGGGTACCGCCGACCAGGTTCACCTTGATCATGTTGCGGCGCGCCTGGTCCATCGCCTTCTGAATCGCGACCGGCACTTCACGTGCCTTGCCACGACCGAAGCCGACGCGACCGTTACCGTCGCCCACGACAGTCAGAGCGGTGAAGCCGAAAATACGGCCACCCTTGACCACCTTGGCGACACGGTTGACCTGCACGAGCTTTTCCTGCAGATCGCCGTTTTGCTGTTCGTTCTTCGCCATCGTAAAACCCTTTAGAATTCCAGGCCGCCTTCACGTGCGGCGTCGGCCAGGGCCTTCACACGACCGTGGTACTTGAAGCCAGCGCGGTCGAAGGCCACCTGGGTGATGCCCGCTTCCTTGGCGCGTTCAGCGATCAGCGCACCAACTTTGGCTGCGGCGTCTGCATTGCCGGTCGAACCCTCGCGCAGGCTCTTGTCCAGCGTGGAAGCGCTGGCCAGGACCTTGCCACCATCCGGCGAGATAATCTGCGCGTAGATGTGACGGGGGGTACGATTGACGCACAGGCGAGACACGCCCAGCTCGCGGATCTTCGCGCGAGCGCGGCGGGCACGACGGAGACGAGATTCTTTCTTCGCGTTCATAACCCTGCCTTACTTCTTCTTGGCTTCTTTACGGCGGACCTGCTCATCCGCGTAACGCACACCCTTGCCCTTGTAGGGTTCAGGCGGACGGAAAGCGCGGATTTCCGCTGCGACCTGGCCGAGCTTCTGCTTGTCCGCGCTCTTCAGCACGATGACGGTGTTCTTCGGCGTTTCCGCCGTGACACCTTCAGGCAGTTGATAGTCGACCGGGTGAGAGAAGCCCAGTGTCAGGTTGAGCGTCTGGCCTTTCGCTTGAGCGCGATAACCGACGCCGATGATTTCGAGAGACTTGGTAAAGCCCTCGGACACGCCGGTGACCAGGTTCTGAACCAGGGCACGGGTGGTGCCGACCATGGCCCAGCTCTTAGCAGATTTGCTCGGCTGGAAGGTCAGCTGGCCATCTTCCTGCGCGACCACGACATCGTCGTGAACGGGCATGGAGAGGGTGCCCTGACCGCCTTTGGCGGTCAGCGTGGCGCCGTCGATCTTGACCTCGACGCCAGCGGGCACTTTAACCGGATATTTGGCTACGCGGGACATTCCAAACTCCTAGAATACGGTGCAGAGGACTTCGCCGCCGACACCAGCCTGACGCGCGGCACGATCGGTCATCACACCCTTGGAGGTGGTGACGATCGCGACACCCAGGCCATCGGCGACCTTCGGCAGCGCATCCTTGCCCTTGTAACTACGCAGGGACGGCTTGGAAACCCGCTGCAGATGCTCGATGACCGGCTTGCCTTCGAAGTACTTGAGGCTGACGGTCAGCTCGGGCTTGGCTGATTCGCTCACGGCGAAGTCAGTGATGTAACCCTCTTCTTTCAGCACGCGGGCCACTTCAACCTTGATCTTGGAGGACGGCATGGTGACCGTCTCCTTGGTGGCCTGCTGCGCATTGCGGATACGGGTAAACATATCCGCCAGAGTGTCTTGCATGCTCATTTAACTTGCGCTCCTGATGATTCTACGTGGCGTTACCAGCTGGACTTCTTCAGTCCGGGCACGTCGCCACGCATGGCGGCTTCACGCAGCTTGTTACGGCCAAGGCCGAACTTGTTGTAGTAGCCGTGCGGACGGCCAGTCACGCGGCAGCGGTTACGCTGACGCACGGGGCTGGAGTCACGCGGCAGCGACTGCAACTTCAGCTGCGCATCGAAGCGCTCCTCATCGGAGCTGTTCACGTCCTGGATGATCGCCTTGAGCTCGGCACGCTTGGCAGCATACTTCTCAACCAGTTGCGTGCGCTTCAGCTCACGCTCAATCATGCTCTTCTTTGCCATGATCCCACCCCTATTTCTTGAACGGGAAGTTCAGTGCACTCAAGAGCGCACGACCTTCGTCATCGGTGTTGGCAGTGGTGGTGATGGTGACATCCAGACCACGAATCCGGTCGATCTTATCATACTCGATCTCCGGGAAGATGATCTGCTCACGCACCCCCATGCTGTAGTTGCCACGACCGTCGAAGGACTTCGGGTTGAGACCACGGAAGTCACGAACGCGGGGGATCGCGATATTCACCAGGCGATCGAGGAAGTCCCACATGCGCTCACTGCGCAGTGTGACCTTCACGCCGATCGGCCAGCCTTCACGCACCTTGAAGCCCGCGATGGACTTACGTGCCTTGGTCACCATCGGCTTCTGACCGGAGAGCTTCTCCAGGTCGCCGACGGCAGCGTCGATCAGCTTTTTATCGCTGGTCGCTTCGCCGATACCCATGTTCAGAGTCACCTTGGTGATCCGGGGTACCTGCATAACGTTGGCGTAGCTGAACTGCTCTTTCAGTTGAGCCACCACCTCGTTTTGATAACGTTCTTTCAAGTTCGCCATTTTGCTACCCGACTCGCGTTAGGCGTCGATCTGCGCTTGCGTCGACTTGTAGATACGTACCTTGGTACCGTCTTCCTTGATCTGGAAGCCGACGCGATCCGCCTTACCGGTCTCCTGATTGAAGATGGCTACGTTGGACGCGTGAATCGGAGCCTCGCGCTCGACGATACCGCCCTGATTGCCGGCCATGGGGTTCGGCTTGGTGTGACGCTTGATCATGTTCACACCCGCTACCACGAACCGCTCGTCCTTGAGGACGCGCTTCACGGTACCGCGCTTACCCTTGTCCTTGCCGGCGATGACGATCACTTCATCATCACGTTTGATCTTTTGCATGTCGCCTCGCTCCCTTACAGCACTTCAGGCGCTAAGGAAATGATCTTCATGAACTTCTCGTTGCGAAGTTCACGCGTCACCGGCCCGAAGATACGGGTACCGATCGGCTGCTCGTTGGTGTTGTTCAACAAGACGGCCGCATTTCCATCGAAGCGAATCAGCGAACCGTCGCTGCGACGGACGCCACTGCGGGTCCGGACAACTACCGCTTTCAGCACCTGGCCTTTCTTGACCTTGCCGCGCGGAATAGCTTCCTTCACCGTGACCTTGATGACGTCACCAACGCGAGCGTAGCGGCGGTGTGAGCCACCCAGCACCTTGATGCACTGCACCCGGCGCGCTCCGCTGTTGTCGGCGACATCCAGCATTGTCTGAGTCTGAATCATCGGTTTTCTCCAAACCTAAACTGACTGCACGAGGTTAAGGCCGTGGCCTTAACCCTTGGCCTGTTCGACAACCTCGACCAGGGTCCAGGCCTTCTTCTTGGACAGCGGACGGCATTCCTGGATGGATACCGTGTCACCGGCCTTGGCCTGGTTGGTCTCGTCGTGGGCGTGCAGCTTGGTGGAGCGCTTAACGTATTTGCCGTAGATCGGGTGGCGCTCACGACGCTCGATCATTACAACGATGGACTTGTCCATCTTGTCGCTCACCACCTTGCCGGTGAGCGTACGGGCTTTTTTCTCTTCGGCCATCTCAGACACCTGCCTTCTCGTTGAGCACAGTCTTCACGCGGGCGATATCCCGACGAACCTGCTTGAGCAGATGAGTCTGGCTCAGCTGGCCGGTGGCCTTCTGCATGCGCAGGTTGAACTGCTCGCGGAGGAGTTCGAGGAGCTGCTCATTGAGCTGCTCGGCGGACTTTTCACGAATTTCCTGGGCTTTCATCACATCACCGTCCGTTTCACAAAGGTGGTGGAGACCGGGAATTTCTGGGCGGCCAGTGCGAAAGCTTCGCGGGCCAGTTCCTCGGAAACGCCTTCGATCTCGTAAAGGACACGACCGGGCTGGATCTGTGCGACCCAGTACTCGACGGAGCCCTTACCTTTACCCATCCGGACTTCCAGGGGCTTCTTGGAAATCGGCTTGTCCGGGAAGACACGGATCCAGATCTTGCCGCCACGCTTGACGTGACGGGTGATGGCACGACGGCCAGCTTCGATCTGACGGGCGGTGACACGACCGCGGCCGGTGGCCTTGAGGCCGAACTCGCCGAAGCTCACTTTGCTTCCGCGATGCGCCAGGCCACGGTTGCGGCCCTTCTGCACCTTACGGAATTTTGTACGCTTGGGTTGTAACATCGAATCGCTCTCCCCTTACCTGGAACCTTTCTTCTTGGAGGGCGCTGCCTGGCTCTGCTTCGCCTTGGCGCGGACCTCCTCGATGCCCCCGAGGATTTCACCCTTGAAGACCCAGACCTTGACACCGATGATGCCGTAGGTGGTCTTGGCTTCGTAGGTGGCGTAATCGATGTCCGCACGCAGGGTATGCAGCGGAACACGACCTTCGCGGTACCACTCGGTGCGGGCAATTTCCGCGCCGCCGAGGCGACCGGAGAGCTGCACCTTGATGCCGCCAGCGCCCAGACGCATGGCGTTCTGGACAGCGCGCTTCATGGCGCGACGGAACATCACACGGCGCTCGAGCTGGCCGGCAATGTTCTGTGCGACGAGCTGAGCATCCAGCTCGGGCTTGCGAACTTCCTCGATGTTGACGTGAACAGGCACGCCCATCATCTCGGTGACGTCGCGACGCAGGCGATCGACATCTTCGCCCTTCTTGCCAATCACGATACCCGGACGGGCAGTGTGAATGGTGATGCGCGCGTTGTTCGCGGGACGCTCGATGGTGATCTTGCTAACGGAGGCGTTTTTCAGACGCTCTTCCAGGAAGCTACGCACCGCGAGGTCGTTGTTGAGCTTATCGGCATAGGCGCCGCGCTCGGCGTACCAGACAGAGGTATGGTCTTTGACGATACCCAGTCGGATGCCTGTCGGATTGACTTTCTGACCCATCTGGTCGACTCCTACTTCTCGGCTACCTTGACGGTGATGTGGCAAGTGCGCTTCAAAATGCGATCCGCACGGCCTTTGGCGCGCGGACGGATGCGCTTGAGCGTCGTACCCTCATCGACACAGATGGTCGAGACGCGCAGCTCGTCGATGTCCATGCCGTTGTTTTCTTCCGCATTCGCGATGGCGGACTGCAGCACCTTCTTGACCAGCTTGGCCGCCTTCTTCGGTGAGAAGGTCAGCAGGTCGATTGCTTCGGCGACAGGCTTACCGCGCACCTGATCAGCCACCAAACGGGCCTTCTGGGCGGATAAACTGGCGCCACGCAGCTTTGCTGTGACTTCCATCTCTTAATCCTCTCTGGCTTACCGTTTGGCTTTCTTATCCGCCGCATGGCCGCGATAGGTGCGGGTAGCAGCGAATTCGCCCAGCTTGTGGCCAACCATTTCCTCGGAGACGTGCACCGGGACGTGTTGGCGACCGTTATGGACTGCAATGGTGAGCCCGACCATGTTGGGCAGGACCATTGAACGACGCGACCAGGTCTTGATCGGTTTGCGATCGTTCTTTTCCGCTGCAGTCTCAACCTTTTTCAGCAGATGAAGGTCTACAAAAGGACCTTTCTTCAGTGAACGTGGCACAGCCGTTACCTCTTAATGTCTTGGCGTGGGATCTTAACCGCGAGCCTTGCGGCGGCGGACGATCAGCTTGTCGGTGCGCTTGTTCTTGCGGGTCTTGTGGCCCTTGGTGGGCATACCCCACGGGGACACCGGATGACGACCACCGCTGGTGCGGCCTTCACCACCACCGTGCGGGTGATCCACCGGGTTCATCGCGACACCGCGAACAGTCGGGCGCACACCTCTCCAGCGCTTTGCACCGGCCTTGCCAAGTTGACGCAGGCTGTGCTCGGAATTGCTCACCTCACCCAGGGTCGCGCGGCACTCGGCCAGCACCTTGCGCATCTCGCCGGAGCGCAGACGCAGGGTGGCGTAGTTGCCTTCACGAGCCACCAGCTGGGCGCTGGTACCGGCGCTGCGTGCGACCTGAGCACCCTTGCCAGGCTTCAGTTCGATGCAGTGCACCGTGGAACCCAGCGGGATGTTGCGCAGCGGCAGTGCGTTGCCCTTCTTGATCGGCGCATTGACGCCGGACTCGAGGCGATCACCGGCACTCACGCCCTTGGGGGCGATGATGTAGCGACGCTCACCGTCGATGTACTTCAGCAGCGCGATGTGGGCGCTACGGTTCGGGTCATGCTCCAGGCGCTCGACGATGGCCGGAACGCCATCCTTGGTGCGCTTGAAGTCGATGATCCGATAGTGGTTGCGATGACCACCGCCGACGTGGCGAGTGGTGATGCGACCCTGGTTGTTACGACCACCGGACTTGGACTGCTTCTCGAGCAACGGCGCGTAAGCGCGGCCCTTGTACAGTTCCTCACCAACAATCTTGACGACGTGGCGACGACCGGCGGATGTGGGTTTTGTCTTGACGATTGCCATGATCCGTACTCCTGCCTTTACTCGGCGCCAGAGAAGTCTTCAAGCGTCTCGCCGGCGGCCAGTGTCACGTACGCCTTGCGATAACCCTTGCGCATACCAACACCATGCGCGGTGCGCTTGGTCTTGCCCTTCACGTTCAGAACAGAAACGCGATCGACCTTCTTGCCGAACAGCTCCTGGACGGCAGCCTTGATCTCGGGCTTGGTTGCGTCACTCGCCACCTTGAACACGTACTGGTTACGCTCGGCGGCCATGGCGGCCTTCTCGGTCACGTGCGGACCAAGCAGAACCTTGAATACACGCTCCTGGTTCATGCCAGCTTCTCCTCGAATTTGCGCAGTGCGGAGACGGTAGCCAGGACCTTGTCGAAGGCGACCAGGCTGACCGGGTCGGCGGCGGCGACGTCCACCACATCCACGTTGGGGATGTTGCGGGCTGCCAGGTACAGGTTCTCGTCGACTTCTTCGGTGACGATCAGCACCTTCTCCAGGCCCAGGTCGGAAAGCTTGGCGACCAGCTGCTTGGTTTTGGGTGACTCGACAGAGAAGGCATCAACGGCAACAAGACGCTCCTGACGGACCAGCTCGGACAGAATCGAGCGCATGGCCGCACGGTACATCTTGCGGTTGACCTTCTGGGAGTGGTCCTGCGGACGGGCCGCGAAGGTCACACCACCGCTGCGCCAGATCGGCGAGCGAATGGTACCGGCGCGAGCGCGACCGGTGCCCTTCTGGCGCCACGGCTTCTTGCCGCCGCCACGGACGTCGGAGCGGTTCTTCTGGGCGCGGGTGCCCTGACGACCACCAGCCAGATAGGCGGTGACGACCTGGTGCACGAGCGCTTCGTTGAATTCTTTGCCAAAGGTAGCGTCGGACAGCTCAACGGTCCCGGCGCTTGCACCTGCAAGATTCAGATTCATTGGAAAGTTCCCCTTCAGCCAGCTTTGACGGCGCTGCGCACGATGACATCACTGCCGGTAGCACCAGGAACGGCGCCTTTGATCAGCAGCAGGTTGCGCTCGGCATCGACACGGACGATTTCCAGGCTCTGAACGGTGCAACGTGCGTTGCCCATCTGGCCGGCCATCTTCTTGCCCTTGAACACGCGGCCCGGGGTCTGGCACATGCCGATGGAACCCGGAGCACGGTGGGACAGAGAGTTACCGTGGCTGTTGTCCTGGGTACGGAAGTTCCAGCGCTTCACTGCGCCCTGGAAGCCCTTACCCTTGGAGGTGCCGGTCACGTCAACGCTTTGACCAGCTTCGAAGAGGGATACGGTGAGTTCGCCGCCCACTTCCGGAGCTTCGTCGCCTTCGCTCAGGCGGAACTCCATCAGGGAACGACCAGCCTCGACACCTGCCTTGGCGTACAGGCCAGCTTGGGCCTTGGACAGATGCTTGGCTTTGCGGGAGCCGGTTGTCACCTGGACCGCGGCGTAGCCGTCAGATTCGACAGACTTCACGCAGGTCACGCGGTTGGGATCAACCTCGATAACGGTTACGGGCACAGACGCGCCGTCTTCGGTGAAGACACGGGTCATGCCGGCCTTCCTACCGACCAAACCGATAGTCATGCTTAGTCTCCTTTAGTGTACGGGGCTATCACCCGCTATGGCTGCCCTTTCCAGAGCATTCCACTAGCACGTTGTGTAACGCCATCCCGGCGTGGCGGCTGCTGAACCTCTACTGGATGAGAGGGACGCTGGGCCGCGAGTGTCTAGTGATATCAGTCGAGCTTGATTTGCACGTCCACGCCAGCGGCGAGGTCGAGCTTCATCAGGGCATCAACGGTCTTCTCGGTCGGCTCGACGATGTCGAGCACACGCTTGTGGGTACGAATCTCGTACTGATCACGGGCGTCCTTGTTCACGTGCGGGGAAACCAGCACGGTGTAACGCTCGCGATTGGTCGGCAGAGGAATCGGACCACGAACCTGGGCGCCGGTACGCTTGGCGGTTTCAACAATCTCCGCGGCGGACTGGTCGATCAGGCGATGGTCGAAAGCCTTCAACCGAATGCGAATCTTCTGGTTCTGCATTTGCCCTAACTCCAATGGAACTTGACGGCGCGAGCCGTCAACCCACGCATTCAAAGGATGCGCATTATATGCGCCGCGCCATCGAGAGTCAAACCCTCAATGACGATGCGCAGAAAAGGGGGCTCCTTGCGGAGCCCCCTTCGGTGATCACCGGTCTGATTTAGACCAGGATCTTGGCCACGACGCCAGCGCCGACGGTACGGCCGCCTTCGCGGATGGCGAAGCGCAGACCTTCGTCCATGGCGATCGGAGCGATCAGGTTGACGACCATCTGGACGTTGTCGCCCGGCATGACCATCTCGACGCCTTCCGGCAGTTCACAGGTACCGGTGATGTCGGTGGTACGGAAGTAGAACTGCGGACGGTAGCCCTTGAAGAACGGAGTGTGACGACCACCCTCGTCCTTGCTCAGCACGTACACTTCCGCCTCGAACTGGGTGTGCGGAGTGATGGTGCCCGGCTTGGCCAGAACCTGACCACGCTCGACTTCGTCACGCTTGGTACCACGCAGCAGGGCACCGACGTTCTCGCCAGCACGACCTTCGTCGAGCAGCTTACGGAACATCTCGACACCGGTAACGGTAGTCTTGGTGGTGTCCTTGATACCAACGATCTCGATCTCTTCGCCCGGCTTGACGATGCCGCGCTCGACACGACCGGTCACAACGGTACCGCGACCAGAGATGGAGAACACGTCTTCGATCGGCATCAGGAACGGCTGGTCGACAGCACGCTCCGGCTCGGGGATGTAAGCATCCAGAGCCTTGATCAGGTTTGCAACGGCGGTAGTACCCATGCCGTTGTCGTCCTTGCCTTCCAGAGCCATCAGGGCAGAGCCGGTGATGATCGGAGTGTCGTCGCCCGGGAAGTCGTACTCGGACAGAAGTTCACGAACTTCCATCTCGACCAGCTCGAGCAGCTCTTCGTCGTCGACCATGTCGGCCTTGTTCAGGAACACGACGATGAACGGAACGCCAACCTGACGAGACAGCAGGATGTGCTCGCGAGTCTGCGGCATGGGGCCGTCAGCAGCGGAACAGACCAGGATAGCGCCGTCCATCTGGGCAGCACCGGTGATCATGTTCTTGACGTAGTCAGCGTGTCCCGGGCAGTCGACGTGAGCGTAGTGACGCTCCTCGGACTGATACTCGACGTGAGAGGTGGCGATGGTGATACCACGCTCACGCTCTTCCGGAGCATTGTCGATGGTGTCGAACTCACGCCAGTCACCGCCGAACACCTCGGCAGAAACGCGAGTCAGGGCCGCCGTCAGGGTAGTCTTGCCGTGGTCGACGTGACCGATGGTGCCGACGTTGACGTGCGGTTTGGAACGTTCGAATTTTTCCTTAGCCACTGCTATGACCTCTTTCGTTAGCTAACGGTTAACCGTTCTGGTTGATGACGGCTTCAACGACGCTGGACGGCGCCTCTTCGTAGTCCGCAAACTCCATGGTGTAGCTTGCGCGGCCCTGGGTCTGAGAGCGCAGGTCGGTTGCGTAACCGAACATCTCAGCCAGCGGCACGGTGGCGCGAATGACCTTGCCGGAGGAAGAGTCATCCATACCCTGGACCAGGCCCCGGCGGCGGTTCAGGTCGCCCATGACGTCACCCATGAATTCTTCAGGGGTCACGACCTCGACCTTCATCACCGGCTCGAGCAGAACTGCCTTGGCCTTGGGAGCGCCTTGCTTGATCGCCATGGAAGAGGCGACCTTGAACGCGGTCTCGTTGGAGTCCACGTCGTGGTAGGAACCGTCGAACAGCGTTACCTTGACGTCGATCATCGGGTAGCCCGCGATGACACCGTTCTGGAGCTGCTCATAGGCCCCTTTCTCGACGGCCGGCACGTATTCCTTCGGAACCACGCCGCCGACGATCTCGGAAGCGAACTTGAAGTGCATCTCTTCGTCGTCGCCCTTGTCTTCGGCCGTCAACGGCTCGATGCGCAGGTGTACGTGACCGTACTGACCGCGACCACCGGACTGACGAACGAACTTGCCTTCCTGCTCGACGCTCTGACGAATCGTCTCACGGTAGGCCACCTGCGGCTTGCCGATGTTCGCCTCGACCTTGAACTCGCGACGCATGCGGTCAACGATGATGTCGAGGTGAAGCTCGCCCATGCCGGAGATGATGGTCTGGCCAGTCTCTTCGTCGGTCTTGACCTGGAAGGACGGATCTTCCTGGGCCAGCTTGCCCAGTGCAATACCCATCTTTTCCTGGTCAGCCTTGGACTTCGGCTCCACGGCCACGGAGATAACCGGATCCGGGAACTCCATGCGCTCGAGAACGATCTTGTCGTTCAGGTCGCACAGGGTATCACCGGTGGTCACGTCCTTCAGGCCGATACAGGCGGCGATGTCGCCGGCCAGAACTTCCTTGATCTCCTCGCGCGAGTTGGAGTGCATCTGGACGATACGACCGACGCGCTCCTTCTTCTGCTTGACGGAGTTGTAGACGCTGTCGCCTGACTTCAGCACGCCGGAGTAGACGCGGATGAAGGTCAGGGTGCCAACGAAGGGGTCGGTCGCGATCTTGAACGCCAGCGCGGCGAAAGGCGCACTGTCATCGGCCTCACGGGTCGCGATGGTGCCGTCCTTGTCGTCGAGCTCACCTTCGATCGCCTTGACCTCGGTGGGTGACGGCATGTACTCGATGACGCCATCGAGAACAGCCTGAACGCCCTTGTTCTTGAACGCAGAGCCACAAGTGACCAGCACGATCTCGTTGTCGAGGGTACGACGACGCAGACCAGCCTTGATCTCGTCGTTGGTCAGCTCGCCCTCTTCGAGGTACTTGTCCATCAGCTCTTCGGACGCCTCGGCGGCGGCCTCGACCATCTGCTCGCGATACTCTTCGGCGGTCTCCTGGAGCTCCGCCGGGATATCGACGAGGTCGTAGTTCATCCCGAAGTTGTCTTCATCCCACAGGATGGCCTTCATCTGGATGAGGTCGATGACGCCCTTGAACTCGTCCTCGGAGCCCCAGTTGATCTGGATCGGCACGACGTTGGCGCCGAGACGATCCTTCAGCTGGTTGACGACCATGAAGAAGTCAGCGCCGCTGCGGTCCATCTTGTTGACGAACACCATGCGCGGAACTTCGTACTTGTTGGCCTGGCGCCAGACGGTCTCGGTCTGCGGCTGCACACCGGAGGAGCCACACAGCACGACGACGGCACCGTCAAGCACACGCAGGGAACGTTCGACTTCGATGGTGAAGTCAACGTGTCCAGGGGTGTCGATGATGTTGATGCGGTGCTCATCGAACTGCTTGTTCATGCCCTGCCAGAAGCAGGTGGTCGCCGCGGAGGTGATGGTGATACCACGCTCCTGCTCCTGCTCCATCCAGTCCATGGTGGCGGCGCCCTCATGGACCTCACCGACCTTGTGGGACAGACCGGTGTAGAACAGGACACGCTCGGTAGTAGTCGTCTTACCGGCGTCGACGTGGGCCACGATACCGATATTGCGGTAACGCTTAAGCGGAGTCTTGCGAGCCACGATGTAACTCCCGTTGGTTGGCGATGCGCTTTAGAAGCGGTAGTGAGAGAAGGCCTTGTTGGCTTCTGCCATGCGATGCACGTCTTCACGCTTCTTGACTGCCGAACCCTTGCCTTCGGCTGCATCCAGCATTTCGCCAGCCAGACGCTGCACCATGGTCTTCTCGCCACGACGGCGAGCGGCGTCCACCAGCCAGCGCATGGCAAGCGCCTGGCGGCGGGACGGACGGACTTCGACCGGCACCTGATAGGTCGCACCGCCGACGCGGCGAGACTTCACCTCGACCATGGGCTGGATGGTTTCCAGCGCCTTGTCGAAGATTTCCAGCGGCTCTTCATTGGAACGCTCGGCAACCCTGTCCAGCGCACCATAGACGATACGCTCAGCTACGGACTTCTTGCCGCTGATCATCAGGTGGTTCATGAACTTGGCCAGACGCTCGGATCCGAACTTGGGATCCGGCAGAATCTCGCGCTTGGCCGCAACTCTTCTTCTAGGCATGATAAGCCCTCGGTTGAAGGGTCCTTCAGGTAAACCCGAGACTCGCGCTTGGCGGCTCGACCTTACTCTTATCAGACCGGGTCAAACTTGGTAATGGAAAGCGACGCAGCCCTTAGGACTTCGGACGCTTGGTGCCGTACTTGGAACGGCCCTGACGACGGTTCTGGACACCGGAGGTGTCGAGAGCGCCGCGAACGGTGTGATAACGCACACCCGGAAGGTCCTTTACTCGACCGCCACGAATCAGGACCACAGAGTGCTCCTGGAGGTTGTGGCCTTCACCGCCGATGTAAGAGGACACCTCGTAGCCGTTGGTCAGGCGCACACGGCAGACCTTCCGCAGTGCGGAGTTCGGCTTCTTCGGGGTGGTGGTGTAGACGCGGGTGCAGACGCCGCGCTTCTGCGGGCAGGCCTGAAGCGCAGGCACGTCGGTCTTCGCGGCCTGACGCTTGCGCGGCTTGCGCACGAGCTGATTAATCGTTGCCATAGCTGTTAGCTGACTCCAATGGGTTGCCTAAGCCTTTTCACAGTGGCGCGGATACACCCACCCCACTGTTAAAGGCTGCGCATTCTACTGGCTGATGCCAAGGCGCGTCAAGCCCGGAGCCGCAAAGGCTCCAGGCTTTTTGCCGACATCAGATCTCGTCGTCGTCCGAGTCCAGCGCGGTGAGCTGGGCGCCCAGCTCCTGCTCGACGTCGTAGGCCGACGGCTGGAGCAGTCGCTCGGTGTCTTCACGCTTGCGACGACGCTCCTCGTGGTGGGTCAGACCGGTACCGGCCGGGATCAGACGTCCCACCACCACGTTTTCCTTCAGGCCGCGCAGGTAGTCGCGCTTGCCGGTGACCGCCGCTTCGGTCAGCACGCGGGTCGTCTCCTGGAAGGAGGCCGCAGAGATGAACGACTCGGTGGCCAGGCTGGCCTTGGTGATACCCAGCAGCAGGCGCTGGTACTTGGCCGGGAACTTGTCATTGGCCTGGAGCACGGCATTCTGCTCCAGCACACGGACCAGCTCGACCTGATCACCCGGAATGAAGTCGGAGTCACCGGCGTCGGTGATCTCGACCTTGCGCAGCATCTGACGCACGATCACTTCGATGTGCTTGTCGTTGATGCCAACGCCCTGCAGACGATAGACGTCCTGTACCTCGGCCACGATGTACTTGGCCAGCTCGGCGATGCCGAGCAGTCGCAGGATGTCGTGCGGGTTGCTCGGACCATCCGAGATCACCTCGCCCTTCTCGACCGTCTCGCCCTCGAACACCGCGATCTGACGCCACTTGGGAATCAGCATCTCGAAGGGGTCGCCTTCGGACGGGGTGATGGTCAGACGACGCTTGCCCTTGGTTTCCTTGCCGAAGCTGATCACACCGCTGATCTCGGCCAGGATGGACGGCTCCTTCGGCTTGCGCGCCTCGAACAGGTCGGCCACGCGCGGCAGACCACCGGTGATGTCCTTGTTGCCGGACGCCTCCACCGGGATACGCGCGACGATCTCACCGATGCCGATGGACGAGCCATTGTCGACGGTGACGATCGCCTTGCCGGGCAGCGGGTACTGCACCGGAGTGTCGCTGCCGGAGACGGTCACCGGCTTGCCGGCGGCGTCGTTGAGCATGATCATCGGGCGCTTGTCGCGACCGGCCATCGGCCGCGCCGCGGACTCGATGATCTCGATCGAGGACAGACCGGTCATCTCGTCGACGCTGCGGTGCATGGTCAGGCCTTCGTCCATGTCGACGTAGTGCACCTGGCCTTCCGCTTCGGCGACGATCGGGTGGGTGTGCGGATCCCACTTGGCCACGGCCTGGCCGGGATCGACCGCATCACCGTCACGCACCGAAAGCTCGGCACCGTAAGGCAGCTTGTAGTACTCACGCTCGCGGCCATGCTCGTCGGCCACCGCCAGGGCGCTGGAGCGCGACACCACGACCAGCTTGCCGTCGGCGCGTTCCACGTACTTGATGTTGTGCAGGCGCACCTTGCCGCCATGCTTGACCTGGACGCTGTCCACCGCAGAAGCCCGCGAGGCGGCACCACCGATGTGGAAGGTACGCATGGTCAGCTGGGTACCCGGCTCACCGATGGACTGGGCGGCGATGACGCCGGCCGACTCACCGATGTTGACCTGGTGGCCGCGGGCCAGATCGCGCCCGTAACAGGACGAACACACACCGTGACTGGTTTCACAGGTGATGGTGCTGCGCACGATGATCTCGTCGACGCCCATGGTGTCGAGTTGCTCGCACCAGGCCTCGTCCAGCAGGGTGCCACGCGGAATCAGCACTTCGTCGGTGCTCGGGTCGATGACGTCCTGAGCGACCACTCGGCCGAGTACACGCTGGGCCAGCGAGACGATGATGTCGCCGCCTTCGATGACCGGGTGCAGGGTCAGGCCACGCTCGGTGCCACAGTCGACCTCGGTGATGACCACGTCCTGGGCGACGTCGACCAGACGACGGGTCAGGTAACCAGAGTTGGCGGTCTTCAGAGCGGTATCCGCCAGACCCTTACGCGCACCGTGGGTCGAGATGAAGTACTGGAGTACGTTCAGACCTTCACGGAAGTTGGCGACGATCGGGGTCTCGATGATCGAGCCATCCGGCTTGGCCATCAGACCACGCATACCCGCCAGCTGGCGGATCTGGGCGGCGCTACCACGGGCACCGGAGTCGGCCATGATGAACACGCTGTTGAAGGAGTCCTGTTCGACTTCCTTGCCTTCGCGGTCGATCACGGTCTCCTTGGAGATGCCCGCCATCATCGCCTTGGCGACCTGGTCGTTGGCACGCGCCCAGATATCGATGACCTTGTTGTACTTCTCACCCGCGGTCACCAGACCGGAGGAGAACTGGTCCTCGATTTCCTTGACCTCTTCCTCGGCCGCCTCGACGATCTCGGCCTTGGCGTCCGGGATGACGAAGTCGTTGACGCCGATGGAGGCGCCGGACCAGGTGGCCAGACGGAAGCCGGTGTACATCAACTGGTCGGCGAAGATGACCGCGGCCTTGAGACCGGCGCGACGATACACTTCGTTGATCAGCTTGGAGATGGCCTTCTTCTTCATGGCCTGGTCGACCAGATCGAAGGGCACCCCTTGCGGCAGGATGCGGAACAGCAGCGCACGGCCGACGGTGGTGTCACGCAGACGGCGGTGCTCGGAGCGCTCGCCGGTCTCTTCGTCGATGTCGACCTCGTCCAGGCGCACCTTGACGCGGGCGTGCAGCGACACGTTCTGGGTGCCGAAGGCGCGCTCGACCTCGTTGAGGTCGGAGAACACCATGCCCTCGCCCTTGGCGTTGATGCGCTCGCGGGTCATGTAGTACAGACCCAGCACCACGTCCTGGGACGGCACGATGATCGGCTCGCCGTTGGCCGGTGACAGCACGTTGTTGGTGGCCATCATCAGCGCGCGCGCTTCGAGCTGGGCTTCCAGCGTCAGCGGCACGTGCACGGCCATCTGGTCACCGTCGAAGTCGGCGTTGTAGGCGGCACACACCAGCGGGTGCAGCTGGATCGCCTTGCCTTCGATCAACAGCGGCTCGAACGCCTGGATACCGAGACGGTGCAGGGTCGGGGCGCGGTTCAAAAGCACCGGGTGCTCGCGGATGACGTCGGCGAGGATGTCCCACACCTCCGGCAGCTCGCGCTCGACCATCTTCTTGGCGGCCTTGATGGTGGACGCCTGGCCGCTGGCCTGCAGCTTGGAGTAGATGAACGGCTTGAACAGCTCAAGCGCCATCTTCTTGGGCAGACCGCACTGGTGCAGACGCAGGGTCGGGCCCACGGTGATGACCGAGCGGCCGGAGTAGTCGACGCGCTTGCCCAGCAGGTTCTGACGGAAACGCCCCTGCTTGCCCTTGATCATGTCGGCCAGCGACTTCAACGGACGCTTGTTGGAGCCGGTGATGGCGCGACCGCGACGACCGTTGTCGAGCAGCGCATCGACGGACTCCTGCAGCATGCGCTTCTCGTTGCGCACGATGATGTCCGGCGCGTTGAGGTCGAGCAGACGCTTCAAGCGGTTGTTGCGGTTGATCACGCGACGGTACAGATCGTTGAGATCCGAGGTCGCGAAGCGGCCGCCATCCAGCGGTACCAGCGGACGCAGGTCCGGCGGCAGCACGGGCAGCACTTCCATCACCATCCACGCAGGATCGTTGCCGGAGCCCTGGAAGGCTTCGAGCAGCTTCAGACGCTTGGACAGCTTCTTGATCTTGGTCTCGGAGTTGGTCTGCGGGATCTCTTCGCGCAGACGCTCGATCTCTTCCTCGAGATCGATATCCTTGAGCATCGCCTGGACGGCCTCGGCACCCATACGGGCGTCGAAGTCATCGCCGAACTCCTCGAGGGCCTCAAAGTACTGCTCGTCGTTGAGCAGCTGGCCACGCTCGAGGGTGGTCATGCCGGGATCGACGACCATGAAGCTCTCGAAATAGAGCACGCGCTCGATGTCGCGCAGGGTCATGTCCATCAGCATGCCGATGCGAGACGGCAGCGACTTCAGAAACCAGATGTGGGCGACCGGGCTAGCCAGCTCGATGTGCCCCATGCGCTCGCGGCGCACGGCGGCCTTGGTGACTTCGACGCCGCACTTTTCGCAGATGATGCCGCGGTGCTTCATGCGCTTGTACTTGCCGCACAGGCACTCGTAGTCCTTCACCGGACCGAAGATCTTGGCGCAGAACAGGCCATCACGCTCGGGCTTGAAAGTCCGGTAGTTGATGGTCTCCGGCTTCTTGACCTCGCCAAAGGACCAGGAGCGGATCATGTCCGGCGACGCGAGCGTGATCTTGATCGCGTCGAACTCGTCGGACTGTGACTGCGATTTGAGGACTTTCACCAAATCTTTCATTAGGTCGGCTCCGTTGCGGAGTTGTCATGGGCGGGGAGCTATTGCTCCCCGCGGACCGTCATTCATTGAAGCGCCTTTCGGGCCGCCTCAGCTCTCCAGTTCGATATCGATGCCCAGCGAGCGGATTTCCTTCACCAATACGTTGAAGGATTCCGGCATGCCCGCCTGCATGGTGTGATCGCCATCCACGATGCTCTTGTACATCTTGGTACGACCTTCCACGTCATCGGACTTGACCGTGAGCATTTCCTGCAGAGTGTAAGCGGCGCCGTAGGCCTCCAGGGCCCAGACCTCCATCTCACCAAAGCGCTGACCACCGAACTGCGCCTTGCCGCCCAGCGGCTGCTGGGTGACCAGCGAGTAGGAGCCGGTGGAACGCGCGTGCATCTTGTCGTCGACCAGGTGGTTGAGCTTCAGCATGTACATGTAGCCCACCGTCACCGGACGATCGAACGACTCGCCGGTACGCCCGTCGTACAGGGTCATCTGGCCGGAATCCGGCAGATCGGCCAGCTTCAGCAGGTGCTTGATCTCGTGCTCCTTGGCACCGTCGAACACCGGCGTCGCCATCGGCACGCCCTTCTTCAGGTTCTTGGCCAGCGCGATGATCTCGTCATCGGACAGCGACTCGATCTCCTCGACGCGGGTACCCTGGGTGGAGTTGTAAACCTCACCGAGGAACTCGCGCAGCTGAGCGAGCTGCTGCTCGCGGGCGTCACGCAGCATGTGCTCGATCTTCACGCCGAGACCGCGGGCCGCCATGCCCAGGTGGGTCTCGAGGATCTGACCGACGTTCATCCGCGACGGTACACCCAGCGGGTTCAGCACCACGTCGATGGGCTCACCGTTGTCGTCGAACGGCATGTCCTCGATCGGCATGATGGCCGAGATGACACCCTTGTTACCGTGACGGCCGGCCATCTTGTCACCCGGCTGCAGGCGACGCTTGATCGCCAGGTAGACCTTGACGATCTTGAGCACGCCCGGCGCCAGGTCGTCGCCCTGGGTGAGCTTGCGCTTCTTGTCTTCGAAACGCTCGTCCATTTCCTTGCGACGGTTCTCGAGCTGCTCGTCGGCCTGAGCCAGCAGTTCATTGAGCTTCTCGTCCTGCATGCGCAGCTTGAACCACTGCTGACGCGGCAGCTCCTCGAGATAGTCCTCGGACAGCACGTCATCCTTGGACAGGCGCGGACCACCGTTGACCGGCTGACCGGACAGGGTGCGCTTGAGACGCTCGAAGGTGGCGTCCTCGGCGATGCGGTAGGTCTCTTGCAGGTCCTTGCGCACCTCGTCCAGCTGCATCTGCTCGATGGACAGAGCGCGCGAGTCCTTCTCGACGCCGTCGCGGGTGAACACCTGAACGTCGATGACGGTGCCCTTCATGCCGGTGGGGGCACGCAGGGAGGTGTCCTTCACGTCGGACGCCTTCTCACCGAAGATCGCACGCAGCAGCTTCTCTTCCGGGGTCAGCTGGGTCTCGCCCTTGGGCGTGACCTTGCCGACCAGAATGTCGCCGGCACCGACCTCGGCACCGATGTACACCACACCGGCCTCATCCAGCTTGCCCAGTGCCGATTCACCGACGTTGGGAATATCGGAGGTGATCTCCTCCGGCCCCAGCTTGGTGTCACGGGACACACAGGTCAGTTCCTGGATGTGGATGGTAGTGAAACGGTCTTCCTGGACCACCCGCTCGGACAGCAGGATGGAGTCCTCGAAGTTGTAACCGTTCCACGGCATGAAGGCGATGCGCATGTTCTGACCAAGCGCCAGGTCACCCATGTCGACGGACGGACCGTCGGCCAGGATGTCACCACGCGCGACGTTGTCGCCGGGGCGAACGATCGGACGCTGGTTCTGGCAGGTGTTCTGGTTCGAACGCAGGTACTTGGTCAGGTTGTAGATGTCGACACCGGCCTCACCGCCGATGATCTCGTCTTCGTTGACCCGCACCACGATGCGCTTGGCGTCGACCGAGTCGATCACGCCGCCACGACGGGCCACGGCACAGACACCGGAGTCACGGGCGACGAAGCGCTCCATGCCGGTACCGACCAGCGGCTTGTCGGCACGCAGAGTCGGCACCGCCTGACGCTGCATGTTGGCACCCATCAGGGCGCGGTTGGCGTCATCGTGCTCGAGGAACGGAATCAGTGCGGCGGCGACGGACACCACCTGGCGCGGAGACACGTCCATCAGCGTCACCTGTTCGGGACGCATGAAGGTGGTCTCGCCGCGATGACGCACCTGGACCAGATCGTCGACCAGCTTCTTGTCGGCGTTGACGGTGGCCGAGGCCTGGGCGATGACGAAGTCACCTTCCTCGATGGCCGACAGGTGCACCACCTCGTCGGTGACCACGCCATCCACGACCTTACGGTACGGCGTCTCGAGGAAGCCGTAGCTGTTGGTGTGGCTGTAGGTCGCCAGCGAGTTGATCAGGCCGATGTTCGGACCTTCCGGCGTCTCGATCGGGCAAAGACGGCCGTAGTGGGTAGCGTGAACGTCACGCACCTCGAAACCGGCGCGCTCACGGGTCAGACCACCCGGGCCGAGAGCAGACACACGACGCTTGTGGGTCACCTCGGACAGCGGGTTGTTCTGGTCCATGAACTGGGACAGCTGAGAGGAGCCAAAGAACTCCTTCACCGCAGCGGCCACCGGCTTGGCATTGATCAGGTCCTGAGGCATCAGGCCTTCGCTCTCGGCCATGGACAGACGTTCCTTGACCGCGCGCTCGACACGCACCAGGCCGACACGGAACTGGTTTTCTGCCATTTCGCCGACGCAGCGAATGCGACGGTTGCCCAGGTGGTCGATGTCGTCGACATCGCCAAAGCCGTTACGGATGTTGATCAGCTCGCGCAGCACGTCGAGGATGTCGGTACGATCCAGCACACCGGAACCGGTGTCGGAATCACGACGCAGACGACGGTTGAACTTCATCCGGCCGACGCCGGACAGGTCATAGCGGTCTTCGCTGAAGAACAGGTTGTTGAACAGCGTCTCGGCGGCTTCCTTGGTGGGCGGCTCGCCGGGGCGCATCATGCGGTAGATCTCGACCAGCGCCTCGAGCTGGGAACCGGTGGTGTCCAGCTTGAGGGTGTCGGAGACGAAGGGACCGCAGTCCAGATCGTTGGTGTAGAGCGTCTCGATGGTGGTGATGCCGGCCTGACCGAGGGCCTCGAGCAGCTCCGGGGTGATCTCGGAGTTGCAGGGGCAGATCAGCTCGCCGGTGGCGGGGTTGATCTGATCCTTGGCCAGGGTCTTGCCGAACAGGTAGTCCATCGGCACTTCCAGACGCTCGAGACCCGCCTTCTCCAACTGGCGGATATGCTTCTGGGTGACACGACGACCCTCTTCGACGATGACCTCACCGTCGGCGCCCTTGATGTCAAAGGTCGCGGTCTCGCCACGCAGGCGAGACGGCACCAGCTCCACCGAGAAGCCGGACTTCTCGATATGGAAGGTGCTGGTGTCGAAGAACTCGTCGAGGATCTCCTCGGCGCTCATGCCCAGCGCGCGCAGCAGCACGGACGCCGGCAGTTTGCGACGACGGTCGATACGCACGAAGACGTTGTCCTTCGGGTCGAACTCGAAGTCCAGCCAGGAGCCGCGGTAAGGAATCACGCGAGCGGAGTACAAAAGCTTACCGGAGCTGTGGCTCTTGCCCTTGTCGTGATCGAAGAACACGCCGGGACTACGGTGAAGCTGAGACACGATGACGCGCTCGGTACCGTTCACCACGAAGGTACCGTTCTCGGTCATCAGGGGGATCTCCCCCATGTAGACTTCCTGCTCCTTGATGTCCTTGATGGCCTTGTTCGACGACTCCTTGTCGTAGATGATCAGGCGAACCTTGACACGCAGAGGAGCGGAGTAGGTGACGCCGCGCAGCTGGCATTCCTTGACGTCGAAGGCCGGAGTGCCGAAACGATAGCTGACGTACTCGAGCGCAGCGTTGCCGGAGAAGCTCTCGATCGGGAACACGGACCTGAAGGCGGCGTGCAGGCCGACTTCCATGCGCTCTTCGGGAGAGCGGTCCTGCTGGAGAAAGTCGTAGTAGGAATCAAGCTGGATGGCCAGCAGGTAAGGCACATCCATCACTTGGGGCAGTTTGCCGAAATCCTTGCGGATGCGTTTTTTCTCAGTGTATGAGTAAGCCATCTGTATTCCCCAGCTTGTTCACCATGGGTGACCGATGCGTGTCGGCGCCACCCGACGGACGGTCTCCGTCAGGCGCTGACGGCAAGTCCTCGGATGAGTGACTCGCCGTCGGAATTCTGCAAGCTACAGGCCCTTGGGGGCAGGCAGCTAGTGACAACAGAAAAAGGCCGGTAGCGGGCGTCCCGCCACCAGCCGTGGAAGCTTACGCAGCGCGTAAAGCCATGGGCACAAGGATTACTTGAGCTCCACGGACGCGCCGGCTTCTTCCAGCTTCTTCTTGGCTTCTTCCGCGTCGTCCTTGCTCATCGCTTCCTTGATGGTCGCCGGCGCGCCGTCGACGGCACCCTTGGCTTCCTTCAGGCCGAGACCAGTGATCTCGCGGACGGCCTTGATGACGTTGACCTTCTTGTCGCCAGCGGAGGTCAGCACCAGGTCGAACTCGGTCTGCTCTTCGGCAGCGGCGGCTTCGCCACCAGCGCCCGGGCCAGCCACGACAGCAGCAGCGGCGCTAACGCCGAACTTCTCTTCCATGGCTTCGATCAGCTCGACGACTTCCATGACGGACATGTCGGAGACGGCGTTGATGATATCTTCTTTGGTCAGTGCCATTGTCTAGATTCCTAACTTTGCGGGCGTCTCGGTCACCCGAGAACGCGAAATGGATCGTGGTCGGTCGACAGGACGACGCCTTAAGCGGCTTCTTCCTGCTTCTGGTCGCGCAGCGCAGCGAGAGTACGAACCAGCTTGCCGGCAGAAGCTTCCTTCATGACGGACATCAGCTTGGCGATCGCCTCATCGTAGGTCGGCAGGGTCGCCAGACGGTCGATATCGCTTGCCGGGATCAGCTCACCTTCATAGGCCAGCGCCTTGACTTCGAAGTTCTTCTCATCCTTGGCGAACTCCTTGAACAGACGAGCGGCAGCGCCCGGATGTTCGTTGGAGAAGGCCAGCAGAGTCGGACCAACGAAGGTCTCTGACAGGCACTCCCAGGGAGTACCGGTCAGGGCGCGGCGTGCCAGGGTGTTGCGCACAACACGCACCTGGACGCCATTCTCGCGAGCCTGCTTACGCAGTTCGGTCATCTTGTGGACCGCGACGCCGCGAGAGTCGGCAACTACGACGGAGAGTGCATCCTTGGCGACTTCACTGACCTCGGCAACAATTGCCTTCTTGCCTTCGAGTGCTAGTGCCACTGTGATCACTCCTTCGTGCCGGAACCCGAGGGCTCCGATGGTTACCATCTCCCCTTCCGTAGAAGAGGGGCTTCAATGATGGTGCTCACCAGATGCCTGGCGGCAACACCATCTGCGCAGGTGCCCGGGGGCGATTAAGCCGCCGGCAGACCCGAAGGTCAGGCGGCGGCGCCTGCGGTCTTTGACGGTGCCCCGCCGGCCGGGTGAATCACCCGGCACGGGGACCGCAAAGTGTCTTGCCTGTTGTGTCGCATCACACCAGCGCGGAGTGATCGACGGTCAGACCCGGGCCCATGGTGGTGGACAGGGTCATCTTCTTGAAGTACACGCCCTTGGAAGTGCTCGGCTTGAGCTTCTTCAGGTCGGCGAGCAGCGCATCCAGGTTGCCCTTGATGGCGTCGGCTTCGAAATCGACCTTGCCCAGGGTGGTGTGGATGATGCCGTTCTTGTCGGTACGGAAACGCACCTGACCGGCCTTGGCGTTCTTGACGGCGGTAGCGACGTCGGGGGTCACGGTGCCGACCTTGGGGTTCGGCATCAGGCCACGCGGACCCAGGATCTGACCCAGCTGGCCGACGACACGCATGGCGTCCGGCGAGGCAATGACCACGTCGAAGTCGAGCTGGCCTTTCTTGACCTGCTCGGCCAGGTCGTCCATACCGACGATGTCGGCACCGGCTTCCTTGGCGGCTTCTTCGTTGGCACCCTGGGTAAAGACGGCAACGCGCACGTCCTTGCCGGTACCGTTGGGCATCACGGTCGCACCGCGAACCACCTGGTCGGATTTACGCGGATCGACGCCCAGGTTGATGGCGACGTCCAGCGACTCCTTGAACTTGACGGTGGACAGCTCGGAGAGCAGAGCCACGGCCTCGTCGATGGAGTAGACCTTGGTGGCGTCAACCTTGTCGCGAATCTGCTTTGCGCGCTTGGTAAGCTTTGCCATGATCAGAGACCCTCCACGTTGAGGCCCATGCTGCGGGCGCTACCGGCAATGGTACGCACCGCGGCGTCGAGATCGGCAGCCGTCATGTCCGGCTCCTTGGTCTTGGCGATCTCTTCGAGCTGCTCGCGGGTCACGGTACCGACCTTCTTCTTGTTCGGCTCACCAGAGCCGGACTTGATGCCAGCGGCCTTCTTCAGCAGCACCGCGGCGGGCGGTGTCTTGGTGACGAAGGTGAAGCTGCGGTCGGAGTAGACGGTGATGACCACGGGAGTCGGGAGACCCGGCTCGATGTTCTGCGTCTCGGCGTTGAACGCCTTGCAGAATTCCATGATGTTGACACCGTGCTGACCCAGCGCGGGACCCACGGGGGGACTCGGGTTGGCCTTACCAGCTGCAACCTGCAGCTTGATGTAAGCCTGTACTTTCTTGGCCATGATGGACTCCAGTTGGGTAGTAGCGCCTTGCGGCTCCCCGGACAAAACGGCCGCCTCTCGAGGCGACCCCTACGCACTGAAAACTTTCAGCACATGACGGCGGGCCTGCCTGAGCAGACCCACCGTAAGAAACTTGTCGACCTACTCCTTCTCGACCTGGGAAAACTCCAGCTCGACGGGAGTGGCGCGCCCGAAGATCAGCACGCTGACCTGCAGACGACTCTTGTCGTAGTTGACCTCTTCGACCACGCCGTTGAAATCGGCGAAGGGGCCATCGATGACGCGCACCGACTGACCGGGCTCGAACATGGTCTTGGGACGCGGCTTTTCGGCCCCATCCCTGACGCGACTGAGAATGGCGTCGGCCTCGCGCTGAGTGATCGCCGCCGGCTTCTCCTTGGTCCCGCCGATAAAGCCCATGACACGGGGCGTCTCGTTGACCAGGTGCCAGGTCTCGTCGACCATTTCCATCTCGACCAGCACATAGCCGGGATAGAACTTGCGCTCACTCTTGCGGCGCTTGCCGTCACGCATCTCGACGACTTCTTCGGTCGGCACCAGAATCTCACCAAAGAGATCTTCCATGCCGTGCATCTTCACACGCTCGATCAGCGAGCGCATGACGTGCTTCTCGAAGCCGGAGTAGGCGTGGACGACGTACCAACGCTTGGACATGAAGACTCCTAACCGATGACGCCGGACATCGCCCAGCTGAGCAGCGTGTCGATCAACCAGAGCAGCAGCCCGACCACCAGCACAGCCACCAGCACGATGGCGGTGGTCTGGATGGTCTCGGGGCGCGTCGGCCAGACGACACGTTGAATTTCCTTCCTGGCGCTCTGCGCCAGCTCCACCAATTCACGCCCCTTGGTGGTGGTCAATGCGACCAGGGCAGCAACGACAGACAGGGCAACAACGCCCAGAACACGATACAGAAGCGGCTGGTCGGCAAAGTAGGTGTTGCCAACGACGGCCAGCACCAGAAGAACGACGACAACCGCCCACTTGAGCCCGTCGTGGCGCGACTCCTGCACCTCGGCGTTATGCTTCATGAAAACGAGACTCCTCAGGGCGCGGCAATCGAAACACGAAAGTATATAAAAAACTGCCAGCCTGGGGAAGACTGGCAGGCCAGGAGGGAATCGAACCCCCAACCTGCGGTTTTGGAGACCGCTGCTCTGCCAATTGAGCTACTGGCCTGTACTCGATGCAAACCACCCTTTGCGGGCAGCCTCTGCAACAGCGGGCGCCATGATAGCGAAACGGATCTCGCCTGGCAACCCCCTCCGCCCTGCAGACGCGGCGGAGAAAGAAAAAGCGAGCCTAGGCTCGCTTTTCTTAGATGGAGCTCATGGACGGATTTGAACCGTCGACCTCACCCTTACCAAGGGTGTGCTCTACCCCTGAGCTACATGAGCGCACTCTTCGGCAATCCAGCTACTTCAAATTGCCTGAACTCTGGAGCGGGCAGCGGGGATCGAACCCGCATCATCAGCTTGGAAGGCTGAGGTTCTACCATTGAACTATGCCCGCAAAATCGGTACTAAACCTTCTTTGCTGAAGCAAAGCCCACCGAACCCAAACCAGCCTGGCAGCGTCCGACCGCCTGCTCCATATCAACCAGAAACCACAACTCTGGTCGATCAAAATCTGGTGGAGGGGGAAGGATTCGAACCTTCGAAGCTTTCGCGGCAGATTTACAGTCTGCTCCCTTTGGCCACTCGGGAACCCCTCCAACTGGCGACGTATTTTATCGCCCTGCCCCGAAAAGTCAAGTGGTTGTTTTAAAAGAATCAAGCTGTACGCAAAATTCTTACAACCTGTCTCGACGGCAGCCTGCAACCCGCGGGTCGCTGCACCTCGGAACGCGGCGCATTGTGTCAAAGCAGAATGGATAACGCAAGGCTTCCATAGGCTTTTTTTACGGCGCACCGGAAAACCACGGTCACAGCAGCATCGAAAACGCCAGGCCCGCGCGGATCTTTTCCAGCGCTACGGGCGCGGGTGGCACCGGCGCCCCCGCCATCTTGCCGGCACGTTCTGCTGCCGTCAGAGGGAAACACGCTTCAAGGCCGGCGTAGACCATGTCCGGCCAGATCGCGTGGGGTACTCGAATACCACGAGACACCACCCTGGCATCGCCGCCGGTGACCAGCATGGGTAGCGCCACCCCCTCACGGTCGCAGACCTCGCTGTAGATCCGATTGACCGCGCTGACAGCGGCCATGTAGATGCCGTGATTGACCGCCTCTACCGTGCGCCGCCCAGGAGCGAGCAGCTCGTCTGCCTCGCTGTCCGGATCGATGGCCACGTTGCGGGTGCCCAGCTTCAGGCTTTCTTTCATCAGACGCAGCCCCGGCAGGATGTACCCCCCGAGATGACGCCCGCCTGGCAGCACGAAGTCGATGGTGATGGCACTGCCACAGTCCACCGTGCAGCTGGCACCGGCGAGCTGATAGCCCGCCAGCACCCCCATCCAGCGATCCACGCCCAGTCGACCCGGCTCGTGATAGCCGTTGGTGACGCCCAGCGCTTCGTGGCAGGAGCGCGCCACGTGCACCGAACGCACCCGGTCCTTGAGCAGCGACTCGGTCTGCGCCAGCACCGAACGCCTCGCCACACTGGAAATGCGCACCGTCTCGACCACGTCGAGGTCGGGAATGTCCGACCCGGGCTTCCACTCCTCCCGGGTCCACACCGCGCCCCTGGAGCGAATCTCGCTGCTGTCAGCGTCCTTCAGGCGCCACTTGGACAGGGTATTGCCGATATCCAGATCAAGAATCATGGGCGAGCCCGCACGCTGATCTCTCCTCCCACCAGGCGCTCTTGCCGCTCTCCGTCAATGCCCTTGCGCACCCAGAGATTGCCACTGCCATCCACGTCTCCTGCCTGGGCCAGCTCGCGCTGCTCCCCTCGAATGATCTCGATGTCCCAACCGGCAAAGGCGTGACGTGCGTTCCAGGCGTCGCGCCAGGCATCGAACCCCTGCTCCTCGAAACCTGCCAGCATGCCCAGCAGACCGTCCAGCAATTCGGCCGCCAGCACGTTACGGGATAGCCCCGGAGCCTGATCATGCACACAAGCGACCGGCTGATCGATCTTCGCCCGGAAGCTCTCCGGCAGATCCACGTTGATGCCCATGCCGAGCACCACCTCGCAGGGGCCGGCGGCGTCACCGCTCATCTCGACCAGAATACCGGCCAGCTTGCCAAAGCCCTGCTGACCCGCCCCCTGCCCGGTCGCTGCCTGCTCATCCAATCCTTGCTGAGCCGATCCTTGCGGCCCCAAGGGCAACAGGACGTCGTTGGGCCACTTCAGCCCGGGCTTGAGCCCATGGCGCTCCAGCACCTGGGCCAGCACCACACCGATGGCCAGGCTGAGGCCTTCCAGGGCAGCGACACCCGAATCGAAGCGCCAGCCCACGGAGCACATCAGCGTGCGCCCCCAGGGGGTCGTCCAGGTGCGCCCGCGCCGCCCACGGCCGGCGCTCTGCTGTTCGACCAGGCAGGCCTCAGCGTGCCCTGCTCCCTGACGAAAACGCTCGCGCAGGAACTCGTTGCTCGAGGGCAGGGTGTCTTCCACGAAGAGGCGCGAGAGGTGCCGACGCGACTCGCGTGACAGCGCGGCCACCACCGAGGGCCCATCGAGCAGCTCAAGGGGTTCGGCTAGCCGATACCCCTGCCCCTTGACCGCCTCCATGGGGATGCCGAGATCCTCAAGCTTGCGCAGCTGCTTCCACACCGCCGCCCGCGACACGCCCAGCTTTTCCCCCAGCTGCTGGCCGGAGTGGAACTCGCCGTCACTCAACAGCCGAATCAGCTCACCAATGGTCATCCCTCGCCCCTTCCACGGGAAAAGGGCATAGTCTATCGAATGTCGCCTGTCGCCGGAAATCCACTCGTCTGCAACACTCCTGTGGGTGTGCCTCTGAGCAACTCCTCCAGGTGTTACGAGCACCGACGGGCGGTGGCGAGCAAAAGGAAAATGGCACCATGCAAGCGTCCGCCACTCTGCTCGATTGTAGCCACGCGGACAATGCCCGAGCCTGGACTCGAAAGTCCTCCACAACGCCAATGCCAGCCGCCTACTGACTGGCCACTGCGTCGCTGCTTGCTGCATCGAAGCAGCAAGATCTGATGGGCGAAGCCCGCCCTGTACGCTATTGCTGCAGGCGCAACGAACCAGCCACCAGGCCGGCGTCTTCACGACACCATGGCTTCGATGCTCTTGCGCGTGGCACCGACCAGGTTGTCGAAGGCGGCCAGAGCGGCCTGCTCATCACGCCGCCGCATGGCCTCGAGCAGGTCTTCGTGGTGGGCAAAACTTGCGTCAAAGACTTCATGACGATCGTCCGGCGAGTCCCAGGACAGGTACAGCTCGTCGTGCATCATCTGGATCAGCCCGACCAGCACGCGATTGCCGCAGGCCTGATAGATCGCCAGGTGAAAGGCCGCGTCGGCCTCGCTGACCGCGAGGAAATCCTCCCTCGCCCGAGCACGTCGATAGTCATCCAGGTGGCCGGCCATGGCCTCGAAGGCGGCCTCTTCGGCGTGCCGCACGGCCAGCTGGATGGCCTGGGCCTCCAGCGCCTGGCGAACCTCGAGCATCTCCAGCAGATGCGCCCTGGCGTCGTGGATGCCAAGACTGGCCAGCAGTTGAAAGGTCCGCTGTTCGCTGACGAAGATCCCCTTGCCGTTGACCACCTCGATGATGCCCTCGGCCTGAAGCTTCTTGAGACCCTCCCGGAGGGTAGATCGGCCTACCTCAAGGCGCTCCATCCACTCCCCCACCGAAGGTAGGCGCGCCCCCGGCGCCAACTGCTCTTTGGCGATATAGGCGCTGATCTCTCCGGCGACGGTGTCCGATAAGTAGAGTCGTTTCATGACGTTGGCATCCAGGCAGGAAAGGCGTCCAGGGGCCTGATCGACGGTAACGGCAAACCTCTTCTGGATCAATTGTGGGGCCAGCAGGGCCGTGCTAGCTTAGCTATCAGACAGGCTGATAGCTCAATCCACCCTGCTTGCGGAGACCGCACCGTGGACCCACAGGATCGCCATATCTGTAGTCACGCCTTCGAACAGCGCCAGGATCATCACGGCGCCGTGGCACCTCCCGTCTACCAGACCAGCATCTTCACCTTCCCGGACCTCGAAAGCTTCAGCCGCGCACAGCTGGCCGAACGCGAACGCTTCATCTATAGCCGAGGACTCAATCCCACCGTCAAGTTGCTGGAGGACAAGCTGGCGGCGCTGGAACGTGGCCAGGCCTGCAAGGCCTTTGCCTCCGGCATGGGCGCCATCTCCGCCACGCTATTCTCGCTGCTGAAGCACGGCGACCACGTCCTGCGCATCAACCAGACCTACGGGCCGAGCGTCGAGTTGCTCGACCATATGGCCCGCTACGGCGTCAGCCACGACGGTATCGCCGGTGACCAGCAACTGACCGACCACCTGCGGCCCGAGACCCGCCTGATCTACATCGAGAGTCCGTCGTCACTGCGCATGGAGCTGGCAGACCTCGAGGCTATCTCCGCCATCGCCCGGAAACGCGGCATCCTCACGTTGATCGACAACACCTGGGCCACCCCGCTGTTCCAGAAGCCGCTTACCCACGGCATCGATATGGTGGTGCACTCGCTGTCGAAGTACATCGGCGGGCACAGCGACGTGGTCGGCGGCGCAGTCATCGCCGACGCCGAGCTGATCGACAGGCTCTTTGCCAACGGTCACCAGTTGCTGGGCGCCGCTCTGTCGCCCCACAGCGCCTCGCTGATCCTGCGCGGTCTACGCACCCTGCCGGTGCGCATGGCCGAGCATCAGCGCAACGCCTTGGCGGTCGCACGTTTTCTCGCTGACCACCCGCAGGTCGCAGCGGTGCATCACCCGAGCCTCGCCAAAGGCGCCGCCGCCGACTGGGCCGCCCGCCAGCTGCACGGCCATTCGGGCCTGCTCAGCTTTGCGCTTCACCACCCCAGCTACTCGCGCATCGCGAACTTCATCGATGCCCTCGAACTGATGCGTATCGGCGTCAGCTGGGGCGGCTACGAAAGTCTCGCGCTGTCTCCCATGCGCCCCGACGGCAGCGGACAACCGCTGATTCGCCTGGCCATCGGGCTTGAACACATCGACGACGTCATCGGCGACCTCGAGCGGGGGTTCGCCGCGCTCGACCGCTGATCACCACGAGGAGGACATCCCATGCCAGCCATACAACGACAACCTGGACTTGTTCCATCCCTGATCCTGCTGACCGCCATCGCCTTCGCCATCGTCTACGGCATCGTGGTGGCGGGCCTACCCACCGAGCTGGTGCTGATCACCCTGGGCGCCGCCGCCACCCTGTTCAGTCTGCTGCACGGCGGGACCTGGGAAGGCGTCATGGACATCATGGGCAACAAGGTACGCACCGCCCTGTCCGCGCTACTGGTGCTCTACAGCATCGGTATCATCATCGGCACCTGGATGATCTCGGGCACCATTCCCTACTTCATCTACCATGGCCTGGAGCTGATCGATCCCCGCTACCTGTACGTCATGGCGTTCTTCGGCACCGCCATCGTCTCCACCTTCACCGGCACCTCCTGGGGCTCCGCCGGGACCCTGGGGGTGGCCATCATGGGCATCGCCGCGGCCATGGACATCAACCTGGCGATCACCGCCGGCGCGGTGCTCTCAGGCGCCTACTTCGGCGACAAGCTGTCGCCGCTGTCGGACACCACCATCATGGCTTCCATGGTGGTAGGCGAAGACCTGTACCGACACATCCGCCACCTGATGTACACCTCGCTGCCCGCCAGCGTGGTGGCCGCTGTGGTCTACCTGATACTCGGCCTCAACATGGACCTGGCAGAGGGCACCCCGGAGGCCATCGCCGCCAGCGCCGAGACCATCGGCGGGCTCTATCAGCTGAACCTCGTGTTGCTGCTGCCGGTGGCCATCGTGCTGTTCGGCTCGGTGCGCAAGAAGCCGACCCTGGTGGTACTATTCCTGGCCTCGGCCTGCGCCGCCCTGCTGGCGATACTGCTCCAGGGCGCCAGCCCCGAGGCGGTGGCCAAGGCCGCAGTCTCGGGCTTCAACGTCAGCCTGCTGGCCGGCTTCAACCCGGGCCTGGACGTCGCCACCCTGCCCCCGGCACTGGTCAGCCTGCTGAACCGTGGCGGGCTCTACAGCATGCACGGAGCAGTGCTGTTCGCGCTGTGCGCCTTCTTCTTTGCCTCGGCGCTGGAGGCAGCCGGCATCCTCAAGGTCGTGCTCGATCGCAGCCTGGCCTACGTGCGCTCCGCCCGCGGCACTATCCTGGCCTCGCTGGCGGCCAGCAGCACCATCATCCTGGCCACCGGCAACAGCTACGTAACCTTCTTTTTGACCCGTGAGCTGTTCGCCGAGCAGTATCGCAAGCGTGGCCTGCACCAGCTCAATCTGTCGCGCAGCATGGAAGACGGCGGCATGATTCCCGAGCCGCTGGCCCCCTGGACCGTCTCCGCCGTCTACATGGCAGGCACCTTGGGTGTTGCCACCCTCGACTACGCTCCCTGGGCGCTGTTCAACTACCTGGGTATCGTCTTCTCGATCCTGCTGGCCATGATCGGACCCTGGACCGGCTGGTTCGGCGTAAAGCGCATCGAGCCCACTGGCGAGGAACAGACCGATTCGGTCACTCCATCAATGAACGCTTCTTCCACCGTCAAATAGGCCCGTCGAACTAGCCCTTCGAACTAGCCCGTCGAACTGGCTCGGCTACATCACCAGCCAACACCACCTCGACACGCAACAGGCCCCCGGCGACTTGGTCGCCGGGGGCCTGTTGCGTTCCGCCAGGTTGCTGTATCGAACAGCGTCAGGCGTGCTGCTTCTCGTGACGCCCTTCGTGGATTTCCTCGACCAGCTTGTGGCAGAAGATATCCAGATCATCAGGCTTACGGCTGGTCACCAGGCCGTTATCCACCACTACCTGCTCGTCGACCCAGTCGGCGCCTGCATTGCGCAGATCCTGTTCGACACTCGGGTAGGAGGTCAGCCTGCGACCTTCGACCACCCCGGCGTTGATCAGGATCCAGGGGGCGTGGCAGATCGCTGCCACCGGCTTGTGGGCCTGGAAGAAAGCATTGACGAAGCTCAAGGCCTTCTCGTCCTGGCGCAGGGCGTCGGGGTTGAACAGGCCGCCGGGCAACACCAGGGCGTGATAGTCATGTTCGCTGACATCATCCAGGGCCACGTCGACGTCGTAGGTATCACCCCAGTCGTTTTCTGCCCAGGCCTTGATGCCCTTGGTCTCCGGGGAGACCACGTGCACCACGATGCCCTGCTGCTGAAGCTTCGCCTTGGGTACCGCCAGCTCCGACTCCTCGAAACCGTGGGTGGCGAGAATCGCGACACGTTTGCCTTCCACTTGCTGCGTCATGACATCCTCCATGGATCGATAAATTAGACAATCGACTCTATCTGTCACGTACTTGTACAAGATGGAGGTCCAGCCGCCGTGCTTCAACCCGCGTATCGCACAAGCCTAAATCAAGTTTGTCGGTCGCCACTCTCCCCTTCTGGTGGAAGATTCTGGTTATAGCGCTGGCTCAGCTGCTCGATGACCAGGGCAGGGAGTCGTCGCCCCCTCACAGCAAGGGGCTGATGGCGAACAGGCTATCGAGGTAGCCCTGTGCCGGGCGCGGCGCGTCCGGCACCCAAACGTCCAGGCGATAGCCTCACCGGTGGCGCGGGTGCGACTCTTTACAAAAAAGAAGCCCAACTCCTCTCGGAATTGGGCTTCTTCTGAATAAATGCCTGACGATGACGCTTAGACAACAAGGTCGCTCGCATGGGGGTGAGTCACCCCGAAGTTCTTCACGAGGACTGCGGCAACGCCGCATGGCCTCGCTCCCAATGGGCTTCCTGCAAACGACCTCAGGGCGTCACACAAACAACAGCGCCCTCGCATGGGGGTGAGTCACCCCGAGCTTTTGCGGCAACGCCGCAAGGGGGGACGAACGACGCGAGCTTGCGAGCGGCCGGACCGCGCCGAGGGAGTTATCGGCGCGGCCCCACATATAAAAAGCGGGGTCTTCCCCATGCATGCGAAAAAGCCCGGTTATCTCTCGATAACCGGGCTTCTTCTGAATAAATGCCTGACGATGACCTACTCTCGCATGGGGAGACCCCACACTACCATCGGCGCTGAGCGGTTTCACTTCTGAGTTCGGCAAGGGATCAGGTGGTTCCCACTCGCTATGG